>NZ_KK211190.1:2361970-2580778 GCF_000620865.1 Exiguobacterium sibiricum 7-3 | reverse complement strand
GAAGCCCCCTCCAAGATGAGATTTCCCTTTGAGTAATCAAGAAAGACCCCTCAGAGACGATGAGGTAGATAGGTCACGGGTGGAAGCATGGCGACATGCGGAGCTGAGTGATACTAATCGGTCGAGGCCTTGTTCTAGCAGATGCATTGTTGATGACTTCAGTTTTGAGGGCGCGAGCCCGTCGTCTGGTGACGATAGCCAAGTGGTCACACCCGTTCCCATGCCGAACACGGAAGTTAAGCACTTGAACGCCGAAAGTAGTTGGGGGCTTCCCCCTGTGAGGATAGGACGTTGCCAGGCAAACGGTGGTTCTGGAGCATACGCTCAAGGGCCGCCGCTTTTTTATGGACTTTTTTTGGTTTTTTCATATATATAATAAGGAAGGAATGTGATACTCATGGCAAAAAAGCAAAAAATGCGAGTTGCCGTAGAAGAAAATGAAACGATCAGTGATTGTCTGGATCGGATCGATGCCATGGGTTATCGTCCGACCGTACGACGAGAAGAACCGATTTTTGGACTGGATGCGAATGGCGAACCGTATCCTATTCGTCAGCAAATCATTTTTGACTGCAAACCGAAACTCGAAGCTGAGAATGTCTGAATCGAGATATCTTTTCAAAAATACGACTCTTTCGTAAAAGAAAGGGTCGTATTTTTTTGTGATTTTCTTGTCGTTAGTTTAGCAGCTTTTTAAATTTCCGAATGCTGAACTAAGTGAATAGAACAATTCATCCATAAAACCGAACGATGAATTTTCAGATAATTAAATTGTTCGTCTTTGGTTGACGAACGGACCGAAGTCTTGTTAAGATGAAGGCGTGATAGGAAGATTGAATATAACACCTCGTATAATAGCAGGGATATGGCTTGCAAGTTTCTACCCGACGACCCTAAATCGTTGGACTATGGGGTATATGGATGTTCGTCGATGATTCTTTGGCGTACCTTTTTATACCCTAAGCCACCCTTTTAGACGTGGTTTGGGCTTTTTTTATGCAAAAAGGAGGACACGCAGATGAGTAAGGTGGAAATCGGAGTCATCATGGGCAGTCAATCGGATTGGGTGACCATGCAGAAAACGTGTGATGTACTGGATCAGTTGGATATTGCGTACGAAAAGAAAGTTGTGTCGGCACACCGGACACCTGACTTAATGTTTCGTTATGCGGAATCTGCTCGGGAACGAGGATTAAAAGTCATCATTGCCGGTGCAGGCGGAGCCGCCCATCTTCCGGGAATGGTTGCTGCAAAGACGACATTACCGGTAATCGGTGTCCCAATTCAAAGCAAAGCACTTCAAGGCATCGATTCCTTACTCTCAATCGTCCAAATGCCCGGTGGTGTTCCAGTCGCGACAGTTGCGATTGGTGACGCTGGAGCAAAAAATGCGGGTTTACTTGCTGCTCAGATTCTTGGAACGGTCGACGAACGGATTGCCCGAGCTTTAGACCATATGCGGGTCGAACTAGAAGGAGATGTCATCGCTTCCGAGGTGCATCTGACATGAAACGGATCGGTATCTTAGGTGGGGGACAACTAGGTCGGATGATGGCTTTATCTGCACGGCAAATGGGCTATTCGCTCATCACGCTTGATCCAACTGAAAACGCACCGTGTGCGCAAGTAGCGGATCAACAGATTCAAGCACCGTTTATGGACGTCGAGGCAGCGAAACGACTTGCCGCCGAATCAGATGTCGTGACCTATGAGTTTGAGAATATCTCACACGAAGTAGCGGAAGCAATCGGCAATAAACTGATTCACGGGACAGAACTTTTGTTTCGGACCCAACACCGGATTCGGGAGAAAGAACTGATTGAACAGCTTGGTTACAAGGTAGCGCCTTACCAGGCAGTTCAGACAAGCGAAGATCTCCTCGAAGCCAAACAGCAGTTAGGTCTCCCGTTCGTCTTGAAAACAGCACGCTTTGGTTACGATGGAAAAGGACAGATGGTCATTCGGACAGAGCTGGATTTACAAACAGCGATGAAGAACTTTGAATCAACCGAGTATGTTGCAGAAAAATGGTTGCCGTTTGATCAAGAAATCTCCGTCATTGTCGCGCGAAGTGAGCAGGAAACGAAAGTTTTCCCGGTCAGTGAAAATATCCATCAAGACAACATCCTGCATCTGTCGATCGTTCCCGCCCGTATCTCAAGCGGCTTGGAACAACAAGCGGTTGACCTGGCGACGCGTCTCGCGAACGATGTCGATTTGATCGGCACACTGGCAATCGAACTGTTCGTCGTCGGTTCCGAACTGATCGTCAACGAACTGGCGCCGCGCCCACATAACTCGGGTCATTATTCGATTGATGCGTGCGAGACGTCACAGTTCGAGCAACACATACGAGCCATCTGCGGACTGCCGCTCGGCGATACCCGCTTGACGACACCGGTCGTCATGGCGAACATCCTAGGTCAACATATCACAGCATTAGACGAGGCATTACCGATGTTATCCTCACGGACGAAAGTCCATTTATACGGAAAACAGGACGCAAAACAAGGGCGGAAGATGGGGCATCTGAACATCTTGGCGGATTCGGTCGAAGAAGCGTTAGCCGAAGTTGCGCGCCTGCAGATATGGAAGGAGACGGTTAGATGATCGAACGCTATACACGTCCTGAGATGAAAGCGATCTGGACAGAACAGAATAAATTCGAGGCTTGGTTGAAAGTTGAGATTTTAGCATGTGAAGCATGGAGTGAACTTGGGGTGATTCCAAAAGAAGACGTCGAGTTGCTGTGGGAAAACGCTTCGTTTGATGTCAATCGGATCAATGAAATCGAGCAAGAGACACGACACGACGTCATCGCCTTCACACGTGCCGTATCGGAGACACTTGGCGAAGAACGCAAATGGGTTCATTACGGACTGACGTCAACGGACGTCGTTGATACGGCGTTATCGTATCTGTTGAAACAAGCAAATGATATCTTGGCGGCCGATCTCGATCGTTTCATCGAGATTTTAAAAGTCAAAGCCAACGAACATAAATATACGGTCATGATGGGACGTACACACGGCGTACACGCCGAGCCGACGACGTTTGGTCTGAAGCTCGCCCTTTGGTACGAAGAAATGAAACGCAATAAAGTCCGGTTCGAGGCAGCACGGGAAACAGTCGAATACGGCAAGATGTCGGGAGCGGTCGGAACGTTTGCGAACATCGACCCGTTCATCGAAAAATATGTCTGCGAGAAGCTTGGTACGAAACCGGCACCGGTCTCGACGCAAACCCTGCAACGTGATCGTCATGCCCATTACATGTCGACGATTGCCTTAATCGCGACATCGATTGAAAAGATGGCGACGGAAATTCGTGGCCTTCAAAAAACGGAGACACGTGAAGTCGAAGAATTCTTCGCCAAAGGTCAAAAGGGATCATCGGCGATGCCGCATAAACGCAATCCAATCGGTTCAGAGAACATGACCGGTCTTGCACGGGTTATCCGCGGCCATATGGTGACAGCGTATGAAAACGTTTCGCTGTGGCATGAACGCGATATCTCGCACTCGTCTGCGGAACGGATCATTTTGCCGGATGCGACGGGATTACTCAACTACATGCTGAACCGGTTCGGTAACATCATTAAAAATCTGACGGTCTTCCCGGAAAATATGAAACGCAACATGGACCGGACGTTTGGTGTCATCTTCTCCGGTCACGTCTTACTCGCCTTGATTGAAAAAGGTTGGTCACGTGAAGCGGCATACGACTTCGTCCAACCGCGGGCGATGCAGGCATGGGAAGAACAAATCATGTTCCGCGATGTCTTATGGCAGGAAGCGGACATTCAACAACTCTTTACAGAAGAAGAACTCGATGCTTGTTTTGATCCAACGTATCATACGAGCCGAGTGGATGAAATCTTTGAACGGTGTGGCTTGAACTAATCAACCTGGGACGGGAGCTGTGCTCCCGTCTACATCTTAGGATCATGGGGGACGAAATCGATGCAACCACTTTATGAAGGAAAAGCAAAACGATTATACACGACGCAGGATCAGGATGTGCTCCGCATCGTCTACAAAGACGAAGCTACGGCATTCAATGGAGAGAAGAAGGCAGAGTTTGCCGGTAAGGGAGAACTCAACAACCGTTTGACGAGCCACTTTTTTGAGGTCCTCGCAGCGGCCGGAATTCCGACCCACTTCATTGAACGGACATCGGAGCGCGAACAGCTCGTACGTCGTGTCACGATCATTCCACTGGAAGTCGTCGTTCGAAACGTCGTCGCCGGAAGCCTCAGTAAACGGCTGGGCATCGAAGAAGGAACGGTGCTCGAAACACCGATCGTCGAGTTTTATTATAAAGATGACAGCTTAGGCGATCCGCTTGTCACACCGGCACACATCAATTTACTGAAGATTGCGACTACGAAGGAGCTTTCCTTGCTCGAACAGGAAGCCAATCGTGTCAACGATGTCTTACGTCCTTACTTTGATGAAAAAGGAATCACACTGATTGATTTTAAACTCGAATACGGTAAAACACCCGCGGGTGATATTTTACTAGCAGACGAAATCTCACCGGATACATGCCGGTTATGGGATAAGGAAACAGGCGAACACCTCGACAAAGATGTTTTTCGCCGCAATATCGGATCACTCATCGACACGTACCAAACACTATTCAATCGCCTAGGGGGAAACGGACAATGAAAAAGGTTACAGTAGCGGTCGCATTACGGGAAAGCATTTTAGATCCACAAGGTGTCGCGGTCAAAGGCGGTCTTAGCCAGCTTGGTTTTGCAGGTGTCGAAGAAGTTCGGATCGGCAAGCGGATTGAGTTGCTCGTTTCAGATGAGACAACGGACGCGATGATTCATGAGATGTGTCAGAAACTGCTCGTTAACACTGTGATGGAAGATTACCGTTTTGACGTAGAAGAGGTGACGACCGTATGAAGTTTGCCGTCATCGTTTTTCCCGGATCGAACTGTGATCTAGATATGTATCATGCTGTCAAAGATGCACTTGGCGAAGAAGCGGACTATGTCTTCCATACAGAAACGTCCCTTGAAGGATACGACGGCGTCTTGTTACCGGGCGGCTTCTCCTACGGTGACTATCTCCGGTGTGGAGCGATCGCTCAATTCTCACCGATCATGGAGGAAGTGAAACGATTTGCGGCAGAAGGAAAAACAGTCCTCGGCGTCTGCAACGGTTTCCAAATTCTCGTTGAAGCCGGACTTCTCCCGGGTGTCTTACACCGCAATACGGGACTGAAGTTCATGTGCCGTACGGTTGAACTGAAGGTTGAAAACAATGAGACGCGTTTTACATCCGACTATGCAGCGCAAGAAACGATTACGATTCCGATCGCGCATGGAGAAGGCAACTACTACTGTGACGATGCGACGTATGCGATGTTACAGACGAACCGACAAATTGCCTTTACGTATACCGATAACCCGAACGGATCACGCGGCGATATCGCCGGCATCACGAATAAAGCCGGTAACGTTCTCGGCATGATGCCACACCCGGAACGGGCAGTTGAGCTGCTGACCGGCGGAACGGATGGACTTAAGTTATTCACTTCACTCGTCAAACAGGGGGCACATCATGTTAAAACAACAGTCTGAACCAACGATGGAGCAAATTCAGGAACAACGGATCTACGCAACGATGGGACTGAGCGACGCGGAATATGAGATGGTCGTCAACTTACTCGGACGCCAACCGAACTACACAGAAATCGGATTGTTTTCCGTCATGTGGTCGGAGCACTGTTCGTACAAGACGTCGAAGCCGGTGTTACGTCAGTTTCCGACGACAGGTCCACGCGTCCTGCAAGGTCCGGGTGAAGGAGCCGGTGTCGTCGACATCGGGGATAATCAAGCCGTCGTCTTTAAAATAGAGAGTCACAATCATCCGTCAGCCGTCGAACCGTACCAAGGGGCAGCGACCGGTGTCGGTGGCATCATTCGCGATATCTTTTCGATGGGAGCCCGTCCGGTCGCCTTGATGAACTCGCTTCGTTTCGGTCACCTCGGTACACCGCGTGTCAATCAACTGTTTGAACAAGTGGTCGCTGGAATTGCCGGATACGGGAACTGTGTCGGAATTCCGACGATCGGAGGAGAAGTCGGTTTTGATCATTCGTATGAGGGCAACCCGCTTGTCAATGCGATGTGTATCGGCTTGATCAATCATGAAGACATTCAAAAGGGTCTCGCCAAAGGGGCGGGGAACTCGGTCATGTACGTCGGAGCCGCAACCGGACGCGACGGTATTCACGGGGCGACCTTTGCCTCAGAGGATCTTGGGGAAGATACGGAAGCAAAACGTCCGGCCGTTCAGGTCGGAGATCCATTCATGGAGAAACTCTTGATCGAAGCGTGTCTTGAAATCGTCGGTCATCCGGCGCTTGTCGGGATGCAGGATATGGGAGCTGCCGGACTGACATCATCATCAGCCGAGATGGCTTCGAAAGCCGGTATGGGCATTGAGATGCATCTTGATGATGTGCCGCAACGCGAAACAGGCATGACAGCTTATGAAATGATGTTATCAGAGTCACAAGAACGGATGTTGCTGGTCGTTGAACGCGGACGCGAATCGGAAATCGAAGCAATCGTCAGCAAATGGGGACTCCATGCGGTGCACGTCGGAGAAGTCATCGATGAAAAAGTCCTTCGTCTGGTCCACCACGGTCAAATCGTCGCTGAAGTCCCGGTTGATGCGCTCGCAGAAGAAGCTCCGGTCTATAACAAACCATCCCGTGTCCCGGCATATTATGAAGAGTTCCAAGCGATGGACGAAACGTTACCGGTCGTTGAGGATGTGGTCGAAACATGGCGTGCCTTGCTCAAACAACCGACGATTGCTTCAAAACGTTGGGTCTACGACCAATACGATCATATGGTCCAAACGTCAACGGTCGTTGCACCGGGTTCTGATGCAGCGGTCATCCGGGTTCGCGGAACGAACAAAGCACTCGCGATGACGACAGACTGCAACAGCCGTTTCGTTTACCTCGATCCGTTCGTCGGCGGACAGATTGCCGTCGCTGAAGCAGCCCGCAACATCGTTGCGAGTGGTGCGACACCGCTGGCAATCACCGACTGTCTGAACTTCGGAAATCCGGATAAACCGGAAGGCTTCTGGCAACTACAGCAAGCGACGGCCGGAATGGCAGAAGCGTGCCGCGTGCTCGAGACGCCGGTCATCGGCGGGAATGTCTCTTTATACAATGAATCTGCTGGCAAAGCAGTCCATCCGACGCCGGTCGTCGGAATGGTCGGTCTCCATGAACAAACGGAATGGATTACGACGCAACACGTCAAGCAAGCGGGCGACGCGATTTATCTGCTCGGAGAAACGACAGCTGAATTCGGCGGTAGTGAACTGCAATACCTGCAATTCGAAAAATCATTTGGGAAAGCACCGCAGATTGACTTAGCCGTCGAACAAGAGCGGTTACTTGCCTTGCAAGCAGCGGTTCAAGCGGGACTCGTCACGGCAATCCATGACGTGGCAGAAGGTGGTCTCGCCGTTGCCTTAGCCGAAATGACATTCGGAACGACGCTTGGTCTGGACGTGACATTTGACGGACCAGCCCTGCATCTGTTCAGTGAATCGCAATCACGTTTCGTCGTGACGGTGAAGCCGGAACAGGAAGCAGCCTTCATCAAACATACAGGGGCACATAAACTAGGATACGTTACCGATCAAGATGCTTTGCAAATCAAGACTAACGATACACTCATCGAAGCGAAACGTTCAACACTGCAAGCCGACTGGGAAGGGGCGATCGCGTGTTATATGACATCAAAGGATTAAATGAAGAGTGTGGGGTGTTCGGGATTTTCGGACAACCGGAAGCGGCGCAACTTGCGTATTACGGTCTCCACAGCCTGCAACACCGGGGACAGGAAGGAGCGGGAATCGTCGCAAGCGACGGTAAACTGCTTCTGCCGCACCGCGGACAAGGACTTGTCACGGAAGTGTTTTCACAGGAAACACTTGATTCCTTATCGGGGCACCACGCCATCGGACATGTCCGCTATTCGACGGCCGGGGGAAATACGCTCGAGAATACACAACCGCTCCATTTTAAATCACGGACGGGCGACTTGGCGCTTGCGCACAACGGAAACCTAGTCAATGCCGATTCGTTGAAACACTTGCTCGAAGCAGAAGGCGCGATTTTCCAAACGACGAGTGATACGGAAGTCGTCGCCCACCTCGTCAAACGGAGTAAGTTACCGACGCTTGAAGACCGGATTGCCGATAGTCTGGCACGACTCGTCGGCGCATTCGCCTTCTTATTCTTAACGGAAGATACGTTGTACGTTGCTGTCGATCCACACGGTCTGCGTCCGTTGTCGCTCGGGAAAACACCGGACGGCGGGATCGTCTTTTCATCCGAGACGTGTGCGTTTGATATCGTCGGTGCGGAGTTCATTCGGGATATCGAGCCTGGGGAGCTCGTGACCATCACGACATCCGGCATGTCATCACGTCAGTATATGGAACCACATGAGCGGGCGATGTGTTCGATGGAATACATCTACTTTTCCCGTCCCGATTCGATGATTGATGGGGTCAACGTGCATACGGCACGAAAAGCACTTGGTAAAAAGATGTTCGAAGAAGCACCGGTCGAGGCAGACGTCGTCACAGGTGTGCCCGATTCCAGTATCTCCGCAGCGATCGGTTACGCGGAAGCGAGCGGCATTCCGTATGAAATGGGATTGATCAAAAACCGTTATGTTGGTCGGACATTCATTCAGCCGTCGCAAGAACTGCGCGAACGCGGCGTCAAGATGAAGTTATCGGCGTTACGGGGTGTCGTCAACGGCAAACGGGTCATCATGGTCGATGATTCAATCGTTCGCGGGACGACAAGCCGCCGCATCGTCGGCTTGTTACGGGAAGCCGGGGCAACGGAAGTCCACGTCCGGATTACGGCACCGCCGATCACGAATCCGTGTTATTACGGCATCGATACGTCGTCAAAAGATGAATTGATTTCCGCCCGCTTGACACCAGACGAGATTTGCCGGGAAATCGGAGCCGATTCACTTGAGTTTCTGACGGTCAACGGAATGGTCAATGCAATTGATCGACCGTTTGATGGTCCGTTAAAAGGTCAGTGTACGGCTTGTTTCACAGGCGAATATCCAACACCAATCGGTGCATTAGAACTAGAAGCCAAACTTTGAACAGATGGGGGAACAAAGCATGAGTAAACAATACGAAGCAGCAGGTGTCAGCCTGACGGCAGGATACGAATCCGTTTCTCGAATGAAAAAACACGTGGCCCGCTCGATGCGCAAAGAAGTCATGACGGGACTCGGCAGTTTCGGTGCAATGTTCGACCTCAGTCAATTGAATCTGAAAGAACCGGTCCTCGTCAGCGGAACGGACGGCGTTGGCACAAAGCTGAAGCTCGCTTTCGCCCTCGATCAGCACGATACGATTGGGATTGATTGTGTCGCGATGTGTGTCAATGACATCATCGTCCAAGGCGCGGAACCCCTTTATTTCCTCGATTACATCGCCCTCGGGAAAGCGATTCCTGCTAAAATTGAGCGGATTGTCGCCGGTGTTGCTGAAGGCTGTGTCCAGTCCGGCTGTACGCTGATCGGCGGGGAAACGGCAGAGATGCCGGGGATGTATGCAGACGGTGAATACGATATCGCTGGATTCGCAGTCGGTGCCGTCGAAAAGCAAAAATTGATCACAGGAGAACACGTTCAACCGGGAGATGTCATTCTCGGTCTCGCTTCATCCGGTGTCCATTCGAACGGCTTTTCACTTGTCCGGAAGATCGTCGCCGAAAGCGGTCTTCGTTACGAAGATGAGCTGATGATGTTCGGCAGTACGATCGGCAATACATTGTTGATGCCGACCCGGATTTACGTCGAAGCGGTCAAAGCGGCCCTTGAGACAGAAAAAATTCAAGCGATGGTCCATATTACGGGCGGCGGTTTTTACGAAAACGTTCCGCGTGTTCTTCCTGAAGGATGCGGTGCGACGTTTGATCCGAAAAAATGGCCGACGTTACCGGTCTTCGATTGGCTCGAACAAGCCGGAAACGTTCCGCGTCACGATATGTACAATGTCTTTAATATGGGGATTGGTTACATGATGATCGTTAAACCGGAAGATGTCGCAGCAGTCACGGCACGCCTTGCCCGTGAAAATGAGACCGTCTATACGATCGGGACAGTGACAGGTGAGCCGGGTGTCCGGATTCTTGGAGTCGACCAATGAAGATTGCCTGCTTTGCCTCGGGAAGTGGCAGTAATGTCGAAGCGTTATTCGAAGCAGTTGAAACAGGACGTCTGCAGGCTACGATTGAACTCGTCGTCTGTGATCAAAAACAAGCAAAAGTGATTGAACGGGCTCAGGCCCGCGGCTGTGATATCTTCGTCTTCACGGCAAAAGACTATCCGGATAAACCGTCGTTCGAACGGGAAATCGTTGCGGAACTGGAGCGGCGGGGCGTGGAACGGATTATCTTAGCCGGATACATGCGTTTGATCGGAGACGTCCTGCTGTCGCATTATGCCGGACGGATCGTCAATATCCACCCGTCGCTGCTCCCGGCGTTTCCGGGAAAAGATGCGATCGGGCAAGCATTTCGTGGCGGAGTCAAAATCACAGGTGTTACAATTCATATAGTCGATGAAGGCATGGATACAGGACCGATCATCGCACAAGAAGCGGTTCGGATCACAGAGGATATGACGCGGGAAACGCTCCAACAGGCGATTCAGCAGGTGGAGCACAGATTGTACCCGCAAGTCATCGAAGAGTGGATGAAAGAGGAGGCAAACGTATGAGAGCGTTAATCAGCGTATCAGACAAAACAGGTATCGTCGAACTAGGACAGGCGATGCATGAAGCCGGGATCGAATTGATTTCGACAGGCGGGACACATCAAGCCCTTGAAGCAGCAGGACTTCCGGTCATTGGCATCAGTGAAGTCACACAATTCCCGGAAATGCTCGACGGTCGGGTCAAGACCCTCCATCCGATGGTCCATGGTGGACTGCTCGGACGGCGGGACCTTGAAAGTCATCGGGAACAGATGGCGGAACAACAGATCAAACCGATTGATTTTGTGGTCGTCAATCTCTATCCGTTCAAAGAAACAGTCATGAATGAGGACGTCTCGTATGCCGATGCGATCGAGAACATCGATATCGGCGGACCAAGTATGATCCGTTCGGCTGCCAAAAATCATGCCGCCGTGACGGTCGTCGTCGATCCGGCGGATTATCAAGCCGTCATCCAGGAAATTCATCTCGGTGGAACGACATTTGAAACCCGTCAAAAGCTGGCAGCAAAAGCCTTCCGCCATACAGCGGCGTACGATGCGTTGATTGCCGACTACTTCCTGACGCAGACGGGAGAAAAGTTCCCGGACCAACTGACGATTACGCTCGAAAAAGTGCAGGACTTACGGTACGGAGAAAACCCGCACCAGGAAGCGGCCTTTTACAAAACTCCGATTTATCGCGGGGCATCGCTCGCTTCAGCGAAGCAGCTCCACGGCAAAGAATTGTCTTACAACAACATCCAGGATGCTAATGCGGCACTTGAGATTCTCGATGAGTTCCGTGAAGCGGCAGCGGTCGTTGTTAAACACATGAACCCGTGTGGTGTCGCTGTTGGTCCGACGATTGATGAAGCGTTCCGTCGTGCCCATGCCGCGGATCCAATCTCGATTTTCGGTGGAATCGTCGCCTTGAACCGCGAAGTCGATCTCGCGACAGCGGAACAACTGAGCGGTATCTTCCTTGAAATTATCATTGCTCCGTCCTTTACGGAAGACGCCTTTGCGTTACTTTCGGCGAAGAAAAATCTCCGGTTACTCGAACTGGATGTCAAACGCGTCCAAGCAATCCGCTATACGGCAGTTGCCGGCGGGATGCTCGTCCAAGACAGTGATGACGAAACACTTGATGATGCATCAGCACGTGTCGTGACCGACCGGAAACCGACAGCCGCTGAATGGGAAGACTTGAAACTTGCTTGGCGTGCGGTCAAACATGTGAAATCCAATGCGATCGTCATTGCAAAAGACGAAGTGACGGTCGGTGTTGGTGCCGGACAGATGAATCGTGTCGGTTCAGCGAATATCGCGATTACCCAAGCCGGTGAGAAAGCGATCGGGGCTGCAATGGGCTCGGATGCGTTCTTCCCGATGGGCGATACGGTCGAAGCAGCAGCAGCGGCCGGGATTACAGCTATCATTCAACCGGGCGGATCAATCCGTGATCAGGAATCAATCGATGCCTGCAATAAACACGGCATCACGATGATCTTTACGAACGTGCGTCATTTCAAACACTAAGCGGAGGCGATCCGAATGAAAGTATTAGTAGTCGGTAAAGGTGGACGCGAGCATGCGCTCGTATGGAAATTGGCACAGGATGTCCGGATCGAGACGATTTATGCAGCACCCGGCAACGTCGGAATGACGGAAGCGGTCTGTGTGCCGATCCGGGAAGACGCGATTGACGAGCTAGTTCGGTTTGCGCAGGATGAGCAGATTGACTGGACGATTGTCGGACCAGAGGGACCGCTTGTGCTCGGGATCGTCAATGCGTTTCAGGCAGCCGGTTTAAAGATTTTCGGACCGTCACGTGAAGCGGCGGCGATTGAAGGCAGTAAACAATTCGCAAAAGCTTTGATGGACCGGGCTGGTATTCCGACGGCCGACTATGCCGTCTTTACATCAGCGGTGGAAGCAAATGCCTACATCCGCAAGCAAGGGGCGCCGATCGTCATCAAAGCCGACGGCCTTGCGGCAGGTAAAGGCGTTACGGTTGCGACGACGACGGATCAGGCGATTCAGGCAGTCGATGAGATTTTTGCCGGTGACTTTGGGCAGCAGAGCAGTGTCGTGATTGAAGAATGTCTCGTCGGCGAAGAATGTTCGTTGATGGCCTTCGTGCATGAAGAAACCGTCATTCCGATGGTCTTATCACAAGATCATAAACGGGCTTTTGACGGGGACACCGGTCCGAATACAGGCGGAATGGGGGCTTACAGTCCCTTACCGCAATTTGACGAACAGGCCGTGACGGAAGAAGCGATGCAACGTGTCCTCCGTCCGCTCGTCGAACAGATGGCAAGCGAAGGAATTCCGTTTACCGGTTTCCTGTATGCGGGTCTGATGTTGACGAGTCGTGGACCATCCGTCATTGAGTTCAACGCCCGTTTCGGTGATCCGGAAACGGAAGTCATCCTGCCGCGGCTTGAAACGGAGCTGCTTGACGTCATCATGCCATTGATGCAGGGGGGCATTCCGGAAGTCGTCTGGTCGAACGATGCCGTCGTCGGTGTCGTCATCGCGGCGAACGGTTATCCAGAACAACCGATCACGGGACACCCTGTCCAGACATCGACGATTGGTTCTGACGTGCTCATTTTCCATGCGGGAACGGCCGTAGGGGATAATGATGTGATTCTTTCGGCCGGAGGACGTGTCCTTGTCTGTGTGGCCAAAGCAAAAGACATGGAACAGGCCGTATCGACCGTTTACAGCGGACTCGATTCGTTTGACCGGACCGGCTTCTTTTACCGGACGGATATCGCCAAAAGAGCATTTCGCACGACGTAATTGCTTACTTTCCATAAGCCGGTTCTGCTCACGTCAATGTGAGAGGACCGGCTTTTTTTGACGGGTACAGCAAAACGTGACTTGTCTTCCGTGGCGGTTTTGTGTTATTTTGGCGAAATGACTCGAATTGGCGACGAATAAGCTTGAAACTTTTCCGGTAACATTTTAGTATAAGAACTATAAGAAAGCG
This sequence comes from Exiguobacterium sibiricum 7-3, assembly GCF_000620865.1. Classification (NCBI taxonomy): domain Bacteria; kingdom Bacillati; phylum Bacillota; class Bacilli; order Caryophanales; genus Exiguobacterium; species Exiguobacterium artemiae. The sequence continues at coordinate 2,566,993 of NZ_KK211190.1, read as the reverse complement.
TTTTCAAATTAAAAAGGAGGTCGAGCTTTCATGAAAAAAAATTGTGGACGGTCCCCATGGACGAAAACAGAAGTCCGCACGCATCAAGCGGTCATCAACGGAAAGCTTGCACCTACACTCGTGATTGAAAATGCGACGTACTTAAATCAAGGACTCAAAGCATGGCGGACAGCAAACATCTGGATCAGCGGCGACCGCATTATTTACGTTGGACCGGACATGCCGGAAATGGCGGATGAAGTCTACGATGCGACGGGCAAATTCATCGTCCCGGGTTACATCGAACCGCATGCCCATCCGTTTCAGTTGTATAATCCGGCGACACTCGCAAAATTTGCAGCAGAGCGCGGAACAACGACACTCGTTAACGATAATATGCTGCTTTTATTAGAGCCGACGGAGCAAGCGTTTGCGCAGGTCGACGCATTGGCAGACCTTCCGACATCGATGTACTGGTGGGCGCGACTGGATGCCCAAACGGAACTCGATGCCGACAGCATCACGATTGATAACCGACGGATTCAAGCGTGGCTGAAACATCCGCAAGTCATCCAAGCCGGTGAATTGACGGGCTGGCCGCGCCTGTCGCAAGGTGACGACGAGCTGTTGCAGTGGATGCAGGATGCGATGAAACTTGGCAAGCCGATCGAAGGACATTTTCCGGGTGCTTCTGCTAAGACATTGACGAAAATGGCTCTGTTCGGCGTCACGAGTGATCATGAAGCGATGACGGTCGAAGAAGCGTTGACCCGACTCGAACTTGGTTATACGACGACGATCCGATATTCGTCGATTCGTCCGGATTTACCGGATATCTTTGCCGGCCTGGTCGAAGCCGGATTACAAAATTATGAAAAGGTGTTGGTGACGACGGACGGATCGACACCCTCCTTTTATAAAGCCGGGTTGATGGACGAGACGATCCGATTGATGCTTGCTGCGGGAATTGCTCCGGAAGAAGCGTACCGGATTGCTTCGTACAACGCAGCGCGTCACTTTAATCTCGATCATCTGCTTGGCAGTATCGCACCCGGACGGATTGCTCATTTAAACATACTCGAGGCAAAAGATAAGCCGACACCGGTCGATGTCGTAGCACGCGGCACCTGGGTTCGGAAAAACGATATTCCGTGTTATCCGGTCGAAGCACTGGATCGGGCGATTGATTTGATGCCAGCCTCGCAAGTGGGGATTGAGTTGACCGAACAGGACTTTTCCTTCAGCATGCCGGTTGGTCTTGAGATGGTCAATTCGGTCATCATGAAGCTGTATCAGGTTGAACATGATACAAGCATGCAGGTATTGCCCGCCGGATGTGATGAGTCATTTTTGATGCTGATCGACCGGGAAGGTAAATGGCGTCTGAACACGGTCTTAAAAAACTTTGCGACACATGTCGGCGGACTCGTCAGTTCGTATTCGATCAGCGGCGATATCTTATTGATTGGAAAATCGAAACGAGATATGCAGATTGCCTTTGAGCGGATGAAATCATTCGGCGGCGGTGTCGTCCTTGTCGATGACGGTGAAGTGATTGCAGAAGTTCCATTGACCTTGATGGGGCAGACATCCGATTTACCGCTTGAAGACTTGATTGTGCAGGAAACGGCACTGCGGGAAGCTTTGTTCGCACGCGGTTATCAGTATGAAGACCCGATCTATACGCTCTTGTTCCTGGCGTCGACCCATTTGCCGTATGTCCGGATTACTCCGCAAGGTATCTATGAAGTGTTACGGAAAAAAGTACTTTTCCCGGCAATTTTGCGATGACGCTTGAAATTTAAAACGTCGCACTTTAAACTGTTAAAGAGCAACACATGGGAAAGGGAGTTAGACGATGCAACTCGATAAATTGCGTGGAAAAGAACTCGATCAATTATTTACAGCCATCATGAAGATGGATTCATTAGAAGATTGTTATACGCTGTTTGAAGACCTAGCGACGGTCAATGAGATTCAAGCATTGGCACAACGTCTCGAAGTCGCCCGTCAGTTACGCGAAGGTAACACATATCATAAAATCGAAAAGGCGACAGGTGCTTCGACAGCAACGATTTCGCGTGTGAAACGGTGTCTGAATTACGGTTCCGGCGGCTACGATTTGGCGCTCGCACGATTAGGTCTCGTAGAAGAGGAAGTAGCGGATAACTAACCGGTTATCCGCTATTTCTGTGAAGGAGGACGAAGCCGGATGGATTTAGCGTATCAACAAAGACTGCAACACTTCATTCGAAAATTGACGCCGATCCAGTCACTCGTCATTATTTATTTTATTGCCGTCATCATCGGTGTCATTTTACTCGGGTTGCCCTGGTCGACACAGGGGAATTACAACTGGGATTTCACGGATCTTGTCTTCATGGCGGTCAGTTGCGTCAGCGTGACCGGATTGACGACCGTCTCCGTCTCGGACACATTCACGACGTTCGGTTACTTTATGATCATGATTCTCGTGCAGGTCAGCGGAATCGGCTTGATGTCCCTGCATATCGCGATGTGGGTCATCCTCGGCAAACGGATCGGCTTTCGGGAACGGCAACTTGTTGTCCGTGACCAAAATCAGACGACGATGCAAGGGGTCGTTAAATACATTCGGGAAGTCATTTTGATCATCCTGTCGATTGAAATCATCGGCGCGTTGATTTTAGGTTTGTATTATACGAAATATTTTCCGACGCTTGGTGAAGCGATGTTGCAAGGATTGTTTGGTTCGGTCAGTGCGACGACCAATGCCGGGTTCGACATTACCGGAGAATCCCTCCTGCCGTTTCGGGGAGATTTATTTGTCGTCTTTATGCAGATTTTACTGTTGACGCTTGGTGCGATTGGTTTTCCGGTTTTGGTTGAAGTCCGGCGGTACATCTCTTACCGCGCGACCCGTCAAGCGACCCGTCAACCGTACCACTTTTCATTATTCACGAAATTAACGGCGTCGACCTTTTTCATCTTGGTTTTGTTCGGAACGGTCAGCCTGTTGCTGTTTGAGTGGAATCAATCGTTTAAAGGATTACCGATTAATGAAAAAATGGTCGATGCCTTGTTCCAATCGGTGACGACCCGAAATGGCGGACTGACAACGGTCGATATCACGACCTTCTCGCAAGCCTCCATTTTCGTTTTATCGATTCTGATGTTCATCGGAGCCTCGCCGTCCTCGGTCGGAGGAGGCATCCGGACGACGACGTTTGCCGTCGCCGTGCTCAGTGTCATCGCCTTTATTCGCGGCGAGTACGGCATCAAGATTTTCGGACGCGAGATCGGACAATCGGATATTTGGAAAGCCTTTGTCGTCATCGTCGTATCGACCGGTGTGACGATGATTGGACTGATTGTCTTACTGATTTTTGAAGATGCACCGTTCCTCGTCCTGTTTTTTGAAGCTTGTTCCGCATTCGGAACAACAGGGCTGTCGCTTGGGATTACGAGTGAACTATCCGATGTCGGCAAATGGACGTTATCAGTCTTGATGTTCATCGGACGGATTGGTGTCATTTCGTTTGTCTTGCTGCTCAAAGCCAACCAGCCGAAACGGAATTACAATTATCCAAAAGAATCGGTCATCATCGGTTAAGGAGGTTGCGTCATGCAACGTGCATTTTGGATCAACTTTGGTTATATCTTCATGGTTCCGGCGTTACCGTTTCTGGCCATCGTCAACGGGCGGGCGCTCTGTTCGCCGGACTCCCCGTTACTGGACGTGCCGGTGCTTGGTTTTTTCTTGGCTGAACCATGGGCGTTTGCCGTCCTCTATGCCTTCCTCGCCCTTGGACTTGCCGCGTTGTTGACGAAACGCCAAGTCCGGACTTGAAAGGTCTGTCCCATCTCGCTCTGCGCGGGATGGGTTTTTGTTTTATACTGGGGAAAGAGAATGAGAAGAGAGGATGGAACGAACATGTTGTTACCGTATAATGAATGGCGTCATGTCTTTAAGCTCGATCCGGCAAAGGAGATTGAAGAAGACGCCCTCCAAGCGATTGCCACGTCAGGAACCGACGCCATCATCGTCGGAGGAACCGATGACATCACGCTCGATGCGACACTTGATTTACTGATGCGATTGCGTCGTTATCCGGTAGCCGTTGCCCTGGAAGTATCAGAGCTCGAAGCGGCGACGATGGGGTTCGATACGTATTTGACACCAAGCGTCCTCAACAGCGGAACGCTTGAGCACGTCATTGAAAAACAAGTCGAGGCGCTCGAGGAAGTGGGTCATATGTTGGCGCACGCCGATCTTGTCGGGGAAGGGTATATCGTACTGAATCCTGATGCTAAGGTCGCCCGTGTCACGCAAGCCAAGCCATTGGCGGACGACACGGTCATTGCCTACGCACAACTCGCAGACAGTGTCTTCCGGATGCCGGTCGTTTATTTGGAGTACAGCGGGATCTACGGTGATCCGAAACTGGTCGCCTCGGTCAAACGCGTGCTGAAGCAAGGTCGGTTGTTTTACGGCGGCGGTATCGACTCTGTTGAACGGGCGCAGGAAATGTTGAAACATGCGGATACCATCGTCGTCGGCAACATCATCTATGACAATTTAGAAGCGGCACTTGCGACCGTTGCAGCAACACGATAAAATATAAGAACAAAAGTTCGGAATTTGAACTACCGCCACCTACGCTTTGCTTAGAGGTGTAGGATTCCTGAGTTATTCGACCTAACGGTCGAAACCTGATCAGGCTAACCCCGTCGTCCCGACGGTTGAAGAAGCCAAGATACGTTCCGCTTCTCGTTTAAGATTCAGTCCTGCATTCACATCACGGTCGTGGTGGATGCCACAAATCGGGCATGTCCATTCACGCAAGCCAAGATGTTTCACGTCTTTGTGTTGATGACCGCAACTGGAGCACAGTTGGCTCGAAGCAAAGGTCTTGCCGACCTTCACGATGGTCTTCCCGTACCAGTCCGCCTTATATTCGAGCATGCGGAAGAACGCCGACCAACTGACATAGGAGATGGACTTGCTCAACTTGCGGTTCTTCTGCATGTTCTTCACCTGCAAGGTCTCGATGCCGATGACGTCGTGGTTTTTGACGATTTCGGTGGATACCTTGTGCAAGAAGTCGATTCGCTTGTTGGCAATCTTTGCGTGGATGCGGGCGACCTTTCGCTTCTGCTTCTGGTAGTTCTTCGACTCGGAAAGTTTCACTTTCTTGTTCAAGGCCATGCGCTGACGACGAGAGAGCTTGCGTTGCTCGCGCGCCAGTTTTTTCTCGAGCGAACGGAAGTAGCGGTCGTTCTTGTATACCGTACCATCCGACAGGATGGCAAAGTTTTTCAACCCGACGTCGACGCCGACGGAGGAACCGGTCTTCGGCAGTTCGTGGATTTCCTGCTCGACGAGCAGGGAGACGAAGTATTTTCCTGAAGCGTTACGCCGGATGGTTGCGCTCAAGATGCGTCCTGCGACCTGCCTCGATTTGGCGAAACGCACCCACTTCAGCTTCGGAAGTTTGAGCTTGTTGCCGACGATTGAGACCTCGGGAAGCTGGTTCTTCTTTTCGATATTGGTCTTGTAGGATTGAACGGGATTGCGCTTCGACTTGAATCGAGGCCGTTCGTTCTGCTTCTTGAAGAAGCGTTCATACGCATCGGTCAGGTGTTTGACGCTCGATTGAAGCGAATGGCTATCGACTTCTTTCAGCCAGTTGTGCTCTTGCTTCAGCATCGGGATTTCTTTTGAACAAGAACCGTAAGACATTCCTTTGCCTGTCGCTTGATACGTCTCATCCCACTTCGATAAGAAGTAGTTGAAGACGAAGCGCGAACAACCAATGGTCTTCGCAATCAGGATTTCCTGCTCTTTTGTCGGGTAGATTCTGAATTTGTAGGCCTTATGCTTCAACATGATTTTCACCTCCTTGAGAGGTTTATACCCGAAAGGGAGGCTGGCGATTCACCTCCCACTTTCACTACGTTTAGAAGTGCGAGTACTCTCGCCTAATTTAGATAGAAATGAGGCTATTTAGATGTTTAATTTAAGTGAACAGCTTGTCAGCGGATTGAATCCAGAACAAGCAAAGGCAGTCAAGCATACCGATGGACCGCTGTTAATCATGGCGGGAGCAGGCTCCGGGAAAACCCGTGTCCTGACACACCGTGTCGCCTATTTGATGGCTGCGAAACAAGTCGCCCCGTGGAACATCTTGGCGATTACGTTTACGAACAAAGCGGCACGCGAGATGCGTGACCGGATTTCCCGGCTCGTCGGCGGTGTCGCCAACGACATCTGGGTGTCGACCTTCCACTCGATGTGTGTCCGGATGTTACGTCGGGACATCGAAAAAATCGGCTACAACCGAAACTTCACGATTCTCGATTCAAGCGACCAGCAGTCGGCGCTTAAACTTGTGTTAAAAGAACAAAATCTTGATCCGAAGAAATGGGATCCACGGTCGATGTTGTCGATCATCTCGAGTCAAAAAAACGAATTGCGGAGCGCGGAGTTTTACGCCTCGATCGTCACGAACCCGTACGAAAAAACCGTTGCTGAAATCTACAAAGGATACGAAGCCGTCTTGCGCCGCAATAACGCGCTGGATTTTGACGACTTGATCGGGAAGACGACCGAGTTGTTCAAACAAAATCCGGACGTTCTGGCGTTTTACCAACGCAAGTTCCAATACATCCATGTCGATGAGTACCAAGATACGAACAAAGCCCAATATGATCTTGTCAATCTGCTCGCAGCGGCGCACCAAAACTTATGTGTCGTCGGGGACTCGGATCAGTCGATTTACCGTTGGCGCGGAGCCGACATTGCCAATATCCTGTCGTTTGAGGAAGACTATCCGACAGCGAAAGTCATCCTGCTTGAACAAAACTACCGGTCTTCAAAACGGATTCTGGACGCAGCGAACCACGTCATTCAGAACAACAGCACCCGTAAAGATAAAAAACTCTGGACGGAAAACGCGGAAGGCGAAAAACTGGTGGTCCATACAGCAGAAAATGAACGGGAAGAAGCGTTCTATATCGTTCAGGAAATCCGCAATGCCTTACGTTACGGAATGAAATTAAACGATGTCGCGATTCTGTACCGGACCAATGCCCAGTCGCGGGCGATTGAGGAAACGTTACTCAAATCCAATGTTCCGTACAAGATGATTGGCGGCACGAAGTTCTACGACCGGAAGGAAATCAAGGATGTTTTGGCTTATCTGCGTCTGATTTCGAATCCGAACGAAGATTTATCGTTTGCCCGAATCGTCAATGAACCGAAGCGCGGAATCGGCGCGACAACGATTGATAAATTGCGTGATTTTGCCGACTTGCAGGGAGTTTCCCTGATGGAAGCGATTCGCGATATCGAATTGTCGAGCATTGCGCCGAAAACGGCAGCCAAACTGACGGATTTCCGGACGATGATTCTTGGTCTGCAACAGATGCAAGAGTTCATCAGCCTGTCCGAATTGGTGGAAGAAGTGCTTGAGAAGAGCGGCTACCGTCAAGTCTTAAAAGAAGACAAGACACTCGAAGCACAAAGCCGTCTTGAGAACATCAACGAGTTCATCACGGTTGCGCAAAACTTTGAAAAAGAGACCGAAAAAGCAGATTCGGAAGAACAAACGATTATCGCGTTCTTAACGGATTTGACGCTGGTCGCCGATGTCGATTCTCTGGATGAAAGTGATCCGGGTGAACAAGTGACGTTGATGACGTTACACTCGGCCAAAGGTCTCGAGTTCCCAATCGTCTTCCTGATCGGAATGGAAGAAGGCTTGTTCCCGCACAGCCGTTCGTTGCAGGATGAAGATGAGATGGAAGAGGAGCGTCGCCTCGCCTACGTCGGCATCACGCGGGCAGAAAAACGATTGTATCTTTCGCACGCGCGGATGCGTTCGCTGTATGGCCGGACCAATGCCAATCTCGAATCCCGTTTTCTTGCCGAATTACCGGAGGAAGTACTGGAACGGACCGGTAAAAAACCGAAACCATTGCCATGGGAAGATCGTCCGGTACCGCAAGGAAAAGCCGTCATCGGCCGATCAGTCACGAAACCGACTGCGATGAAGACGTCAGGAGCAGAGTCACTCGGGTGGAACGTCGGTGACAAAGCAGAACACGGAAAATGGGGCCGGGGAACCGTCGTGCAGACACGCGGGGCAGGAGACAGCTTAGAAATCGATATCGCCTTCCCGGAAGTTGGTGTCAAACGGTTACTTGCGAAATTCGCACCAATCAAAAAGGTATGAGTGGAGGCGTCAAGATGATAGAACAGGCACGAATCGAGGAATTACGCCAAAAGTTGAACCAATACAGTTATGAATATTACGTGCAGGATCAGCCGACTGTTCCGGACAGCACCTATGATCAATTGTTACGGGAACTGACGGAACTTGAAACGGCACATCCGGAACTGATCACGGCAGATTCACCGACGCAACGCGTCGGTGCTGCGCCGCTCGATGCCTTTGAGAAGGTGACCCATGATTTACCAATGTTATCGCTCGGCAACGTCTTTGATGAGACGGAAATTCGGGAGTGGGTCGCCCGCATCGAACGTTCACTCGGACGTTCGACGACATATGTTGCAGAGTTGAAGTTTGACGGACTCGCGATTTCCCTGAAGTACGAAGACGGACAACTTGTCCGTGGTGCGACACGAGGGGACGGAACGGTCGGCGAGAACATCACACAAAACCTGCGGACGATCAAAGCCTTGCCGCTCCGCCTGCGTCAAAATCAGACGGTCGAGGTCCGGGGTGAAGCCTATATGCCGAAACAATCGTTTGAACGCTTGAATGCAGACCGGGCAGAACGTGAGGAAGCCTTGTTTGCCAATCCGCGTAATGCGGCAGCCGGAAGTTTGCGGCAGCTCGATTCTTCGATTACCGCATCCCGTAATCTGTCACTGTTCGTCTACGGTGTCGGTGTCAATACACTGAGTGCCCGTTCGCATAGCGAAGCGATGTTGCAACTAGCTGAACTCGGATTACCGACGAACAAGGAGATGCAGACGTGTGAGACGGTCGAAGAAATTTTAGCCTACATTGCCCACTGGACGCTGGAACGCTCCAATTTACCGTACGAAATTGACGGCATCGTTCTGAAAGTTGATCGGTATGACGATCAGGAAGAACTTGGTTTCACGGCGAAAAGTCCCCGCTTTGCGACGGCGTATAAATTTGCCGCAGAAGAAGTCATGACGACGGTCGAAGAAGTCGATTTCAGTGTCGGAAGGACAGGGAAAGTCACGCCACGTGCACGGTTCGCTCCGGTCGTCGTCGCCGGCTCGACGGTTAGTTATGCAACACTCCACAATGCCGATTTCATCACGGAAAAAGACATTCGACTGCACGATCAAGTAATCATCAAAAAAGCCGGGGACGTCATCCCGGCAGTCGTCAGCGTCGTCGTTTCCGAACGGACGGGCGACGAACAGCCGATTGCATTCCCGGCCCATTGTCCGGCCTGCCAATCGGAACTCGTCCGGTTAGAAGGCGAAGCGGATATTCGGTGTGTCAGTCCGGAATGTCCGGCCCAACTTGTGGAAGGCATCATTCACTTCGTATCGCGTCAAGCGATGAACATCGATGGTCTCGGTGAAAAAGTGGTGCGTCAATTGTATGAACATGAAGCCATCCGGACGCTCGCCGATTTATACCGTCTCGACCGGGATGAGTTGTTGACGTATGAACGGATGGGTGAAACGTCGGTCGATAATCTTCTCACCGCAATTGAAGCTTCGAAGCAGAATTCCTTGGAACGACTGGTGTTTGGTCTCGGAATTCGATTGGTCGGTCAAAAAGCGGCTTACCTGCTCGCAGAGCGCTTTGATTCACTGGACGGGATCGCACAGGCGGAGTATGAAGAAATTTTAGCGATTGATGGCATCGGCAGTAAAATTGCCGATTCCGTCACGAAGTATTTTGAACATCCGGAAGCGCAAGACCTGATCAAGGACTTGGCAGCACTCGGATTGAACCAACAGTTTCTCGGACAACGGGTCGATCAATCGAATGCACCGCTCGCCGGGAAGACGATTGTGTTGACCGGAACACTGGAGACGTTAAAACGTTCAGAAGCCGGGAAACGGCTCGAGTTGCTTGGTGCGGACGTGACCGGCAGCGTCAGTAAAAAGACGGATATTTTGGTGGCCGGAGAAAAAGCCGGTTCGAAGTTAACGAAAGCCGAGTCGCTCGGAATCGAGATTTGGAATGAAACGCAACTGCTTGAAGAGTTGGCGAAATACGAAGGATAATACGAAATTCGTCAAACGGATGATTGGAATAGGAAAAGGGAAGGCGACAGAATTGTGCGCCTTCCCTTTTTGCATATGATTTTACGATGTGTTACAGCGACTCGGTTTTAATTAGAACACCTTGTTTGATTAACCGATTGGTTGCCGTTTCCGGCGGATCACACGTAATCAGTGTAATAGTTGCTTGTTTCACGTCCTGGTGCAAGACGGACAAATCGGTGGGTTTGACAAGTTGTGATGTCTTCATTTGATAGGTATAGCGGTGACTTTTTGTTGTTACAATCACATGTGCACCCGTTTTCAACTCGGGCAGACGGTTGAAATGGAGTCCTTTCGTGAAACTGCGGTGTCCCGCTAAGGCGTAATTCCCTTTACCGGGCGCACCGGTTCCTTTCAGGTGACCGATGCTTTGATCAAGAATGGTCGTCGAAGCCCCTTCTAAGATGACTTGTTCAAAATCAAGTGACGGAATCGTCAGTAAGCCGCTACCGTTCGTTGCGACCGGTTTCTTCGTTTCTTTGGCATCGACCGCCTTTAAATTTTGTGTCCATTGCTGTTTTAGTTCGTCAGCGGCCTGTTGTTTTTGATGATTGGTATACATCGGCCAAAGAATGAGCAGGATGCCGGCAATCAAGAGAAGGAGACCAAGAAGTCGTCGTTTCATAAAAAAATCCTTTCATCTGCTGAAAAGCAGGATATACTTTTTTGAAAATCAGGGAAAAACTACACCTTCCCCGATGGAAAACTATTCTGTTATGATAGAGAGAACGATTTTGAAAACATGGGGTGCGAAAACAGATGAAATCTAAAAAAATAGTCGCGTTGACGTTGACGAGTACATTATTCCTCGGCGCGTGTTCGTTTGATTTATCACAAAAAAGCGATACAAAAGAAGTCATTACAGAGAGTGAACAAGGAAAAGAAGTCCAGGCTGTCGTCAGTCCGGCGATTGATACGACCGATTCCTATTACCGGACCGTCTTACCGTTCCGGCCGAGTGTCGCCCGCGGGATGACACAAAAACGAGTCAGTTCACGCCTGGAGCTGGATGAAATCGAGACCGGATTGATGCGTCACTCCACTCAATTTTTTGCTCCGGATAAATACTATTATCAAGAAGGACAACTGCTCGAGGCCGATCAAATTGCCCAGTGGTTGTTACGAAAAGGAAAAGCCGGGGATGGCGTCAGTGATCCGAACGGCTTGAACCCTGCTTATACGACCGGAAAGTCTTACAAAGAAAAAAACCAAAAGTCTCCTTTGATTCTATCGCACATTTTGGAACAGGACTACATGTTGGAAGAAGATAAAAAACTCGAACTCGGCGGGACATCCGTCGCTTTAGTCTTAAACAGCGAATATGTTTTCCAGGATGAAAACTACGGTCCGACCTATACCGTGAAACTCGACGAGAAAAAAGTCATCGCAGAAGGAAAACGGATGGCAAATGAATTGGTCAAGAAAATGCGGAAAACGGACGGTATCAAAACGACACCGATCCACGTCGCCTTGTATTTACAGGAAAGTGAAGGGTCACCGGTTTCCGGACATTATGTATCTTCCGCCTTTATCGGGCGCGGCAATCAGATCAGTTCGAACGACTGGAAGAACTATGATGAAAAATATTATTACTACCCATCGGGTGCCGCAACGAACGATGTCCGTGATGATGCCGCGAAGTTTGATTTGTTCAAGGACCGCCTCGAAGACTATTTCCCGAACTACACCGGTATGATGGGAGAAGGCTTTTATCAGGAAGGTGAACTGAAGAAGTTGGAAATCAAGATTCCGGTTCAGTTTTACGGAAAAGCAGAACTCGTAGCGTTCATTCAATACGTGACCTACTTGCTCGAAAATCGTTGGGAATACAATCGGAATGTCCCGACAACGATTACCGTCACGAACTTGAACGGCGATACGGAAGCGATGTTATTCATCGAGCCGGATACGAAAAAACCGATTGTCAAAATCCGTTGATTTCATTTGAACAGACAGACTCCTTGCGCAAGCAGGAGTCTTTTTTGTTGAGTCTAAGCAGACTTTTAAGCACAACAAAACAACGATTTACTATTGTCAGATTTCTTTAGATTTACGAAAGCCGTCTTGAAAGCGCATAATAGAAAAGAAGCATCATGCGAATCAGCAGAGACACGCTGGATTCGCCTGTTTTAATCCATGGTAAGGGAGCGGGTCGCATGAAAGGTGGTATTTTTTCACAGATTAACGCTGTCCACGAAGAGTTGCCTTCTTCTTCGCGGAAAGTCGCTGATTTTGTTTTAGCGCATATGAATGAAATCGCGGGGATGACGATTCATCATTTAGCCGAGGAATCGGGAACAAGTGCCGCAGCTGTCGTCCGTTTTTGCAGGGCACTCGGTTTAAAAGGATATCCAGAACTCCGGATGCGGATTTCAGCGGATACGGCACGAACAGATTTAAAGGGGTATCATGATATTGAAAAAAATGAACGGCCTGCTGACTTAGTGGAAAAAACGGTCAGCAACAGCATTCAAGCCTTACAAGATACGGCGAAACAATTGAGTGAAGACCGGATTGCCGAAGCGACGGATATATTGGACCAGGCACGGGCGATTTACTTTTACGGGATTGGTGCATCGAACGTCGTCGCACTGGATGCCGCCCAAAAATGGACACGTGTCGGGAAACTGACGATTCAGGAATCGGATCAACATCTCGTTGCGACGATTCTTGCGAATGCCAGCCCGGATGATGTCTTTTTTGCGATTTCCTACAGCGGGGAAACCGAGGAAGTCGTCGAGTTGATCCGGCTCGCCAAGATTCGCGGGCTGAAGGTCATCAGTTTGACGCGGTTCGGGGATAATCGTGTCAGTCAACTGGCGGATATCGCCTTATGGACGTCACGGGCTCCGGAAGCGCCGTTACGCAGTGCGGCCTTGAGTTCGCGTCTCGCCCAGTTGTTTGCGATTGATGTATTGTTTTTATCCTATGCCGCCGTCCATTATGACGATACGATTGAACGGCTGCAGTATACACGGGAAAGTGTCAAGATGTTGCACAGTAAAAAATAGGGGGCGTACATAATGAAACAGACGGTGGAAGAGATGGTGGAGCAGTTATTTCCAGTGATGGTCGAACGGCGCCGGTATTTACATCAACATCCGGAGTTATCGTTTCATGAAGTCGATACCCCGCAATTCATTGCGGACCGGTTGACGGAGCTTGGAATTGAAGTCCGGACCGGTGTCGGCGGACGTGGTGTGGTCGGAACGATTCGCGGAGGGAAACCGGGAAAAACGGTCGCACTGCGGGCAGATTTTGATGCATTGCCGATTCAGGATGAAAAAACCGTGGATTACCGGTCGACCGTACCCGGTGTCATGCATGCATGCGGGCATGACGGACATACAGCGACGCTGCTTGCAGTCGCAGAAATTCTTGTCCGCCAAAAGGAACAGTTGGCAGGAAATGTCGTCTTGATTCATCAACACGCGGAAGAAGTCGTTCCGGGCGGGGCACGGGACATGGTTGCCGACGGATGCCTCGACGGTGTCGACGTCATTTTCGGAACCCATTTGTGGTCGACGACGAAACTTGGAACGATTGGTTATCGGGTTGGTCCTGTCATGGCAGCGGCCGATAAGTTCGAGCTGACACTGTTCGGGCGCGGAGGACATGGCGCGAAGCCACACGAAACGATTGATGCCGTCGTACTCGGGGCGACCATTGTCAAAGAATTACAAAGTATTGTCAGCCGGCGTCTCGATCCGCTTCAGCAAGCGGTCTTGACCATCGGTACACTCCATGCCGGGAATACGTTTAATGTCATTGCCGACAGTGCGGAACTGACCGGGACGATCCGGACGTTTGATCCAGCAGTCGCCGAACAAATCGTCCGGGAAATGGAACGGACGATTAAAGGGGTGTGTGACGCGGCGGGAGCGACCTATTCGTTTACGTACGAAAGAGGGTATCCGGCGGTCGTCAACCATCCGGAAGAAACGAACCTTTTGCGGACTGTTGCGTCTGACATCATGGGTGCGGAGCACGTCTTTGAAATTGCTCCGACGATGGGCGGTGAAGACTTCGCGTATTATTTGCAACAAGTGCCTGGTACCTTTTTCTTTACGGGCGCAGGAGACGAAACCTTTTATCCCCATCATCATCCGAAGTTTGATTTTGAAGAACAGGCGATGCAGCATGCGGCCCGGATCTTAATCGAAGTGACCTTACGTTACCTCGAACATTCCGGTAATTGACGAAAAGACACCCGTACTCCGGCAGATGACCGGAAAGCGGGTGTCTTTTTCATGTGCTCTCTTATAAGATTTCCTGAACCCGACCGACTTGCCCGTCTTCGAGACGGACTTTGATACCGTGCGGGTGATTCGGTGACTTGGTTAACAGATCCTTGACGATACCTTCCGTCCGTTTTCCTGTCCGCTGGTCTTGTTTTAATACGATACTGACGTGTTGCCCGATTTTGACGTCGGCGCGTTTTTTACCATCCATGTCTTGATCGCTCCTTTTTCATAATGCTAGTTGTCAGTATATCATGGTTTCCTGGAACGAAACTTGTTTGAGGAAAATGCGTAAAGTGAAAAGAACAAAAGAATCGTCAAAAAAAGTTTGACTATATTTGACCAATTGACTGACCAATTCTATAATTAAGATACAGAATAAAAAGTTAAGGGAGTGATCGGAGTGGCGAAAGACTATTATCGAACGCTTGGTGTCGAGAAGACAGCATCGAACCAGGAAATCAAACGGGCATACCGGAAGCTTGCGAAACAATACCATCCGGACGTCAATCAGGAAGCGAGTGCAGATCAGCGTTTCAAAGATATTCAGGAAGCGTTTGATGTCCTCGGGGATGAAGAAAAACGAGCGCAGTATGATCAATATGGAAGTAACTATGAACGGATGGCTGGAGCAGGGTATGGACAGTCAGCCGACTATGACGATCTTTTCCGCCAATTCAACGGACGTCAATCCCGATCGACCGGATCGGCAGGGCAATCGTTTGGATTTGAAGATATGTTCGGTTCGTTTTTTAGTCAAGAACCGGAAGAAACGGACGAAGAACTCGAATTGACGGTTCCGTTAAGTCATCTGAGTCAAAATGATAAAGTGACGATCCGATTAGCGACAGGTGCCATCCAAATGAGTTTGCCAAAAGATTTGTATGACGGAAAAAAAGTCCGGTTACGCGGGAAAAGTTCGAAACGTAACCGTAAAGGAATCGCGGGAGATGTGTATGTGACGATTCATCTGAAGGATGATGAGCAGTTCCGCCGTCAGGAAACCGATGTCATCTCGACCGTCCGTGTTTATCCGACGGTATTTGTTCTCGGGGGAGAAGTCGTGGCGGATACGTTGGAAGGAAAACGTGTCAAATTGAAAATCAAGCCCGGCACAAAACCCGGGTCCCGTCTCCGTATCCCGAATCGGGGACTCAGTAACCGGGAAGGACATCGCGGTGCCTTGTTGGTACAACTGGAAGTCAAACTGCCGGAAATGGAACCAGCATTTTATGAAGAATGGGAAAATCGTTTATCTGTGAAGGAGTGACGGAAAAATGGATTTCGAAAAATTAACGGACCGGGCACATGAAGCCATCGTATCGGCACAAGCCATTGCCAAACAACGTCGACACAGTGAGATTACAGAGTGGCACTTGTTGCTGGCTCTGCTTTCACAAGAAGAGGGGATTGCACGGATTGTTTTTGAGAAGCTCGACCAACGGATTGATCAGCTAGAGACAGGAGTCAATGAAGCACTCGGACGGTTACCGGCGCTTGCTCAATCCTCGACGCCGCGCATCAGCAACTCCTTGTTGCAGGTCTTGACGGAAGCGGAAACCGAAGCCCGTTTGATGCAGGACGATTACGTATCTGTCGAGCACTTATTATTAGGTCTTGTGAAACAATCCAGTCCGGCGACACAATATTTGCGGAGTCAAGGTGTGACGGAACAGGTCTTGCGAGAAGCAATCATTGAAATGCGCGGTAATCGGAAGGTGACGACGAAAAATCCGGAAGCCACCTTTGATGTCCTGAAGAAATACGGGCGGGATCTCGTCGCGGATTTCCGGTCCGGTAAAACGGATCCGGTCATCGGACGGGATGACGAGATTCGCCGGGTCATCCGGATTCTCAGCCGCAAAACGAAAAATAACCCGGTCTTAATCGGCGAACCGGGGGTCGGGAAAACGGCAATCGTCGAAGGCCTGGCCCAACGGATCGTCCGGGGCGATGTACCGGAGAGCCTGAAAAACAAACAGTTGTTCAGCCTCGATATGAGTACGCTTGTCGCGGGTGCCAAATACCGTGGTGAATTCGAAGAACGTCTTCAGGCGGTTTTAAATGAAGTTAAGGAAGCAGAAGGACAGATTCTGTTGTTCATCGACGAATTGCACACGATTGTCGGTGCCGGGAAGACTGAAGGCGCGATGGATGCCGGAAACATGCTGAAACCGATGCTTGCCCGCGGAGAGCTGCACTGTATCGGTGCGACGACTTTAGATGAATACCGGAAGTACATCGAAAAAGATCCTGCGCTTGAACGCCGCTTCCAACAAGTGCTGGTCGCGGAACCGGATGTCGAAGATACGATTTCGATTTTACGTGGGCTGAAAGAACGGTTTGAAATCCATCATGGTGTCCGGATTCATGATAATGCCCTGGTTGCGGCAGCCATCCTGTCAGACCGGTACATCACGGACCGTTTCATGCCCGATAAAGCCATTGATTTAGTGGATGAAGCGTGTGCGATGATTCGGACCGACATGGAATCGATGCCGGCGGAACTGGATTCGTTAGTCCGACGTGTCATGCAACTTGAAATTGAAGAAGCAGCACTGAAAAAAGAAACCGATGAAGCATCCCGGAAACGACTCGAGACTCTGCAACAGGAACTCAGTTCTGTCCGGGAAGACGAAAGTGCGCTCCGGACACGATGGGAACGCGAGAAAGACAGTTCCCAAAACGTTCAGCAGTTGCGGGCAGATCTTGAAAAAGCAAAACTCGCTCTTCAGGAAGCAGAAGGACGATATGATTTGAATACAGCGTCTGAAATCAAATACGGACAGATTCCGGCACTTGAAAATCAGTTGAAAGTGGCGGAAGAATCAGCGGAACACGTCTCGCATGAACTCGTCCGGGAAGCTGTGACAGACGAAGAAATTTCCGATATCGTGTCGAAGTGGACGGGAATTCCCGTCAGCCGTCTCGCACAAGGGGAACGCGAAAAGTTACTGTATTTAGAAGATACATTACATGAACGTGTTTTTGGTCAGGATGAAGCAGTCCGGCTGGTTTCGGATGCTGTCATCCGGGCACGGGCGGGAATCAAAGATCCGAATCGTCCAATCGGTTCGTTCCTGTTCCTTGGACCGACAGGGGTCGGGAAAACGGAGCTTGCGAAAGCTCTCGCAGCAGCCATGTTTGACAGTGAGGAACACATCGTTCGGATCGATATGTCCGAATACATGGAGAAACACAATGTTTCCCGCCTGGTCGGAGCACCTCCCGGTTATGTCGGTTATGAAGAAGGCGGTCAATTGACGGAAGCCGTCCGCCGGAGTCCGTATTCGGTGTTGTTGTTTGACGAAATCGAAAAAGCACATGGTGACGTCTTTAATATTTTACTTCAAGTATTGGACGATGGCCGTTTGACTGATGCTCAAGGACGAATGGTCGATTTCAAGAACACAATTGTCATCATGACATCTAACATCGGATCGAATATTTTGCTCGAAGCGGCAAAAGACGGGGAGATTGATGCGGCAGAAGAAGAAGCGGTCCGTCAAGAGCTGAAAAAGTATTTCCGGCCGGAATTCCTGAACCGGATTGATGACACGATCCTCTTCCATCCTCTCCACCGGGCGGAAATCGAACGGATCATCGACAAAGCAGTCAGCAAGATGGCAGATCGTCTGTCCGGTCGTGAAATTACAATCGATGTAACAGAAGCGGCAAAAACGTTAATTTTCAACGAGGCGTTTGAACCACAATACGGAGCACGTCCAATCAACCGGTACATCCAGCGGACGATTGAAACGAAACTGGCACGGGCTCTGATTAGTGGCTCCATCCAGGATGGTTCGCATGTCGCGATTGATACAGACGGTACAGAATTGGTTATCCGCTAAAGTATAGTTCAAAAGGTCGTCTCATCCTCTGACTGTCAGAGGGGAGACGACCTTTTTCATGAGAGGGAAAACTAAAAAGAACAACGGCATATCTCGTGACGAAAAAGCATGATAAGCTAATGAAAACGACAGGAAGAGGGACTACGATGAACGTAACGCAACAACAACTAGAAGAGTTGATCGCTGAATGTCGCCCCTATACCGTACTTGGACAGGTGGCGAGTTATATACCAGAACTGGCAAAATCGGAACCGACCCAGCTTGGAATCGCTGTTTGTAATGCAGACGGCAGTTTTGTATCAGCGGGAGATGCCGAAACGATGTTCACCTTACAAAGTGTTTCAAAAATCATCACGTTAGCCTTTGTCCTCGAGACATTTGGTGAAGATTACGTGTTCTCGAAGGTCGGTATGGAACCGACGGGAGACGCATTCAACTCGATTGCGAAGCTTGAAGAGACGATTCCGACGAAACCCCTTAATCCGATGATCAATGCCGGTGCACTCGCGGTGACGAGCATGTTACCGGGGGAAGACGCCGCCGATAAGCTGAACCGGTTACGCCAATTCATTGCCGATCTGCTGGATATCGAACTTGATATGGTCAAATATGACGCAGAGGTCGCTAAATCCGAATTCGAGACGACCGACTTAAATCGGGCTCTGCTGTACTTCATGCGGTATCATGGAGTCATCGAAGGAAACGTGGAAGAAATCATCGATGTCTATACGAAGCAGTGTGCGATTTTGACCAATTGTAAAGGACTCGCAATGATGGGGAAAATCTTAAGTCAGTCCGGAAAAACACCATCCGGGAATCAAGTCATCTCCCGCCGTAATGCACGAATCATCCGAGCGATCATGACGACATGCGGGATGTACGATGCGTCCGGAGAATTTTCAGTCCAGGTCGGGTTACCCGGAAAAAGCGGGGTATCAGGTGCCATCGTTGCCTGTGGTCGAAGTGACTTCGACATGGCGGACCTTGGAATCGGCATCTTCGGACCGGCACTTGACTTGAAAGGGAATTCGATTGCCGGAACGAAGATGTTAGAGTTGCTCGTCCAGCGTCATCCTTAATCAAACGTCATTTGATCAAGCAGTTTCGAAAGCTTTTTCTCAAGCCGGGTGATTTCTTTTTGTTGTTGCGCAAGCTGATCGTCAGGAACGCTGAAGATGCGCCAACGTTCGAGGCGGTTATACGTATCATTGATATCACCTAATTGGGTTTGAATCCGTTTTAACCGGTCGACGGACGATTTCGGAAAATCGGTATAAGGACGTAAATACTCGACCGTATAGCGGTAGAACTTCGTTGCAAGCCGTAACTCATGCATCATCTGAATCCGCTTGTTCCCTTCCTTATGCTGAACTTTTTCATAGTGAAGTTTCTTTTTATCAAATCGTTTTTCAGCTGTCTGAAGAAGATCTTTTTCATCAATCCGTTTTAATTGTTTTGTTAACCGGCCGGCTAAAAATCGACGGACGGAGCGGTCCAGTTCATCAGAAATCAACAGATGCATCGTTTCCAGTAACGTGGCCCGTTTGCCTTGCAGTTGTAAGGCAAGATGTTCCGCGAATAACTGTTCAATGGGAGAAGTAACAGCTTGTTGACTGAGTTGGACATCAAGATCCCGGACTTGACCGAACGCAGCCATCAATCGTTTCCAAATGAGATAAATCGGTTCCTCCGTTTGATCCACCAACTTCGCGAATGTGATTAATTTACGTAAACGGATCCGCGCTTGGTGGACGTCTTCAGGATTTTTAAAGGTTTGAGCTTCCCCGGCATAATGATTAAATGTCGACCAGGTCTCGAGTAATTCAAAAGTTAAATTTTCCGCATCACGATGATTCAAATGAATCCCTCCTTAAATAATTTACGTAGAACAAAGTGCGAAACTGAATGCTTTAATAAAAATAGGGCGCAGGTTGCCCTGGAATGTGGTGGAACAATGTTAGAGACAACTACGCTATCGGGAAAGATTCAACAGTTCATGAAGATTTTCTTTCCGATTCTGGTGACACAGGTAGCGTTTTACTTAATTAGTTTTTTTGATACGGTCATGGCCGGACGATACGGGTCGGCTGATTTAGCGGGCGTCGGCGTCGGAGCCAGTCTGTGGGCACCTGTTTATACAGGATTGACGGGTATTTTATTAGCCGTGGCGCCACTTGTGTCCCAAGCAATGGGAGCAAGAAAAGAGCGGGAAGTGAAGCGAATCGTGATACAGGCATTGTATGTGTCCGTCGTCATTATCGTTTTGACGATTCTGCTTGGACTAGTGCTCGTTAATCCGATTTTGAACCAAATGGAATTATCGGATCAGGCACGCCATGTTGCCCGCATCTATCTTGTCATGTTAGGTTTTGGTATCATTCCGATGTTCGTTTTCTTCGTCCTGCGTACCTTAATTGATTCGTTAGGCAAATCGAACATCACAATGACGTTATTATTATTCTCTTTACCCATTAATGTTGCTTTCAACTATCTGTTTATCTTCGGAAAGTTTGGTTTCCCGGAACTGGGCGGTATTGGAGCAGGAGTGGCGACAGCCATCACATACTGGATTTTATGTATTGCAGTTATTGGTGTCGTCTTAAAAGGTGAACTGTTTCAACGGCTCGGGATTCTCCGTCGTTTTTATAAACCGGATGTAAAAAGAATCAAGGAATTGGTCTTGCTCGGTGCGCCAATCGGCTTAGCGATCTTTTCGGAAGTCAGTATCTTTTCAGCCGTGACTTTGCTGCTTGGCGCCTACGGCGATGTCGTCATTGGAGCCTATCAGGCAGCGATCAACTTTGCCTCGTTCGTCTACATGATTCCGCTCTCGGCTGCATCAGCCCTGACGATTACGGTCGGGTTCGAGATGGGAGCCAAGCGGGTCAAGGATGCTGTTCAATACGTATGGATTGGCCTGTTGCTGTGCCTGGTTGTCTCCCTTTTCTCAGGTGGATTGCTGTACATTCAAAATGAACGGATTGCGGCACTTTACAGCAATGATCCGGCAGTCATCAAAATGGCGGCTCATTTCATGATTTTAGCGATTTTCTTTCAGTTATCCGATGCGGTCGCAGCGCCGACGCAAGGAGCGCTCCGTGGATTTAAAGATGTCAACGTCACGTTTATTTTGACGATTACCGCGTACTGGGTCATCGGACTGCCACTCGGATTTTATTTTGAGCGGTTTACGGAACTTGGACCGGACGGGTATTGGTGGGGATTGATCATCGGACTTGCCGTTGGAGCCAGTCTTCTCCTGCTCCGCCTGATGCATCTTGTCAGAAAATCAAAGGAGGTCGTGAAATGAGATTCAATAAACAACGTGTGTTGACAATGGCGAAAATCATTTTGCCGATTATCTTGATTGCGTTCATTTTTTATCAAGGACAAAACGAATTAAGAAGTCTATCGTTAAAAGAATCGATTCGGGCGATTCAGCAAATTCCGTCCTGGAAGTTCATTTTATTGATTGTGTCGGGACTTGCAGCGGTCGCGACGATGTTTTTTTACGATTTCTTTTTATTGCGTTCGCTTCAAGTGAAGGTTCCGATCGGGCTGATTTTCCGGGCATCTTGGATTGCCAACTCGTTTAACGGGATCATCGGTTTTGGAGGACTTGCCGGAATGGGCGTCAGAACAGCCCTCTATCGACCGTTCGTCGAAGGAACCCGGTTATTGAAAGCCATCGGTTGGATGGCTCCGACACTGATCAGCGGATTATCGATTTTATCGGCATTATCCTTATTAAACGTTTTTCCGGCGTTTGAAGTGTTGGATTTAAAGAAATGGTTATGGCCGGTCATCATCGGTGTTGCCTTTTTCTTCCCGGTCTATCTGTTGTTTACTTTCCGACGGGGGAGCAGCAGTATCCGTCCGTCATCCATTGCCCTCTATTCGCTTGTCTCACTGGCGGAATGGTTCAGTGCGGGAGTCGTCGTCTATTTCATTCTGGCGGCACTCGGAACGGATGTCAGTTTTTCTAAAGTCATCGGCGTCTTCATCATCGCCGCAACTGCCGGATTGATTTCGATGGTGCCGGGTGGATTCGGTTCGTTCGACTTGGTTTTTTTGATTGGCATGCAGCGCGCCGGTGTCGAAGAAGGTATCGTCCTTACCGGATTGCTGATTTATCGTCTGGTGTATTATTTGATTCCATTCGTGATCGGCGTCATTTTCTCGGCGCGTGAGTTCAGTGGTCCGGTCGTCAAGATGATTGAGGATAAACCGATTGTCGGTCCGTCTGTTGAGGTCGGTGGTGTCATTTGGCGGCTTCAGTTACGCTTTTTAAGTAAAGTACGACATTTTACATTAGCCTTGATTACGTTACTCGCAGGCATCGCGATTTGGGGGTTGGCGATTTTACCCCCTAACTCGACGCAGTATGAATACTTGGAAGCCCGTCTGCCGCATGAATTGTTGCTGCTTGCGAACAGTTTCTTTTTGATGGCCGGCTTGTTGTATGTACTGCTTGCCCCGTCTCTGTACCGACGGACGAAACGTTCGCTGTATATGATTTATGGTGTTTCGGCTTTTGCTTTGATTGGGATGGCGTTGCGTGGATTTAACTTGATCTCCTTATCCGTCGTTCTGATTGTCTTGGTGTTGGTCACAATGTCAAGAAATGCCTTTCATCGTGAACGGACGCTGATTACGACGACTCGACTGATCCGGGCAGCTTTTGCCGGTTTTTTATACATCGGCGGATTCATCTTCTTCGGATATGCCTTTTATACACTCGGTTCGGCTGACGGAACAAAGGTCTATCCTGCGCATGAGATCTTCATGTTTGCTGCGAGTGCCTCGATTTTTGCACTTGTCTACACACTCGTCTTCATTCGTTTATTCAATACGTTTAATCAGCCGGTCTTGGGTGAAAAGTTAGATCTGCAAAAAGTTAAGGATGTCTTGACGGAAGAAGGGGGAAATTATTTAAGTCACCTGGCTTTTCTCGGCGATAAACGCTTTTTCTTCTCTGAGTCCGGACGTTCATTTATTCAGTTCAGTCAGACCGGAAACCGGATTATGATGCTTGGTGATCCGAGCGGAAATCCGGAAGAACATTCCCAGTTGATTGCCTGTTTTTTACGGCGTGTCGAGGATTTGGGTTATATCCCGAATATCTATCAGATTCAGGCACAGAACATGTCGTTGTATCATGATTTTGGCTTTAACTTCTTTAAACTCGGGGAAGAAGCAATCGTCGACATGACGACCTTTACCGTTTCCGGGAAAAAACGGGCCGGATTACGTTCCATTAAAAATCGTTTTGAACGGGAAGGCATGACATTTGAAGTCGTATCACCTCCGTTCAGTGAAGCGTTGCTGAACCAATTACGTGACGTCTCGGATGAATGGTTAGGAGGGAAGTCCGAAAAAGGATTTTCATTGGGCTATTTCAACGAGTCTTATTTGAATCAAGCCCCGATTGGTATCATGCGTGATGCCAATCGGCAGATCCTTGGCTTCATGACATTCATGCCGGCGTATCAGGAAGGTGTTCTCTCGATTGATTTGATGCGTTTTCGTCCGGATGGTCCGAACGGGATTATGGATGCCATGTTTATCCGCTTGTTTGACTATGCGACTGAGCAGGGCTACCATACCTTTAATATGGGAATGGCTCCGCTCTCATCCGTTGGTGAGGACGAAACATCATTTTGGCAGGAACGTGTAGCTGCCGATGTATTCAACAACATCCGCTACATGTACAGCTTTACCGGGTTGAGACGCTATAAGGAAAAATATGATCCGAAGTGGGAAGGACGTTACCTCGCATACCGTAAACGTCAATCGTTAACGATTGCGATTTTAAAAGCGACACGTCTGATTTCAAAGAAAAAAGACCGGATTTTATTGCCGTAAATAAAGAAGATTCTGGACTAGACTCCGGAATCTTCTTTTTCATAGTTGATTAAATGTATAAAGGTCTATACAACTAGAATCAACAACGGTATACTAATGGTGAAGATATATCACTTGTCGGAATCAAAAAGAGAAAGGAAGAAACAAGATGCCAAGCATGATTCATGCAGAAATTTATACGGGACAAACCGTCATTCAAGATGGATTCATCCGCTTTGAAGAGACCATCCAAGAAATTGGAAAGATGTCAGATTACACACCACGCGACGAAGTCGTCATCAATCTTGAAGGGAAACGACTGATTCCAGGAATGATTGATGTTCATATCCATGGTGGATATGATGTCGACACGATGGATGCGGATGCGGAAGCGATGCACCGGTTGAGTAAGGCGATGCTTGCGGAAGGCGTCACGTCTTTTTTTGCGACGACGATCACACAAGACTGGGATCAGATTACGCAGGCATTGAAAGTCACGCGAGATGTCATCGATTCCCGGCAGACGACGATTGAAGGCATTCATCTAGAAGGACCATTCATCAATCCGGACTATGCCGGAGCCCAACCGTTGGAATACATCGTCGAACCGGATGTGGATCAATTTTTAAAATGGCAACAAGCATCCGGAAATCAGATCAAACTGGTCACGTACGCTCCGGAACGGTCGGGTGCCCGTGATTTTGAAGCGGCTGTTCGAGAGACGGGCGCGATTCCATCTGCCGGACATACCGATGCGACATTTGACCAAAATCATTTAGGCAATGTCACCCACGGGACACATCTCTATAATCAAATGCGTGCCTTGCATCACCGGGAACCCGGCACCGTCGGATATTGCCTCCTCGAACGATCGGTATACGCGGAAATCATTCCGGACGGGATTCACAGTTCGAAAGAGATGGTCGAATTTGCTTACCGGATGAAAGGACCAGACCGTTTGACGGTCATCACTGATGCCATGCGAGCGAAGGGATTGTCGGACGGAGAATATGAACTCGGCGGACAGACGGTGCACGTCAAGGATGGAGCTGCGCGTCTTGCCAGCGGGAACTTGGCAGGCAGTGTCCTGACGATGGATCAGGCATTACGCAATATCATCACCTTTACCGGCTGTTCACTCGAACAAGCAGTACAGATGACTTCAATCAACCAGGCAGAAGAATTTGGCTTAACACATAAAGGACGACTCGAGCGGGGCAAGGATTCTGATTTTGTAGTATTGACGGCAGACTTGAAAGTGGAACAAACCGTTCACCGCGGGGAAGTGCACCGATTTACAAACGGAAAGGGGTAACAACTGATGAAATGGATGATTGTAGAAAAAGCAGAAGAATTGGCAAATGTCTCTTACCAACTGCTCAAACAGGAGATTGTAAGACACCCGGAAGGATTGACGATCGGACTTGCGACCGGCAGCTCTCCGCTCGGTGTATATGAAGAATGGCGCAAGGATCAAGTCGATTGCCGGCATGTGACGACCGTCAATTTGGACGAATACGTCGGACTCAGTCCGGATCATGCGCACAGTTATCATACGTTCATGCAGGAGCATTTGTTTGATGCGGTCGACTTCAAAGAATCGTATGTACCGATTGGAAATACAGTTGATCCAAGTCAAGAGAGTGAACGGTATGAACAGCTTGTCCGGAAGTTAGGCATCGATATTCAGTTGCTCGGCATCGGTTCGAATGGTCATATCGCGTTTAATGAACCTGGCACACCTTTTGATGCCAAAACCCACGTCACCCAACTGACCGAGTCGACCCGGATTGCCAACCAACGATTTTTTGACCGGTTGGAGGATGTGCCGACAGAAGCCATCACAATGGGGATTGGAACGATCATGGAAGCGAAGAAGATTCTGTTAGTGGCTTCAAGCGAGCGAAAAGCGGAGGCGATTCGCGATATGATGGAAGGTCCGGCGACGACTGCATGCCCGGCAACGATTTTACAACGGCATGCCGATGTGATGGTTGTCCTGGACGAAGAAGCCGCAAGCTTGTTATCGGACGAAGCAAAACGTACAGGCCGAGCTGCCTATACCAACTTCATGAAATGAAACAACAACTCGTCTTTGATGAGACCGGACTGCTTCAGACCGGTCTTCTCAAGAGGCGAGTTTTGTATTTAATTTTGGTTTAGCTGTTTCATCGCAAAAACAGTGAAATCACATCTTCTTAATCGAATCGTAAATTGACATTTTAATAAAAGTCGGGATAATGGAGAATAGTGAACTTTACAGAAAATTTACATGAAAATGAGGGCTTACAGATGCAGACGAGATCAGCAAGAAAGAGGCAACCGAGTGCTGGCAAGATGTTCATCAAAGTGATCGCTGCCTTGTTATTACTTTTGACCGTTATCGGTTCCGGTTATGCGGGAGCGGTTTTCATAAAGACGCAGGAAACTCTGGCGAGAACACAAATCAACATTCCGGGTTCGAAAGTCAGTTCGAAATATGATGATGTTCCGTCCGAATCTTTTTTGATTCTAGGAACGGATGAGACGAAAGCTAGTAAAGAACGCAAGGAACCGGCACGATCGGATGTCATGATTGTCGGTGTCTTGAATAAGAAGACCGAGCAATTGGTACTGACTAGTATTCCACGGGATTCACTCGTCAATATTGATTACTCTAAATATGATGTGCCGTACGGAAAAACGGGTGTCGAGCAGGATAAAATCACCCATGCGCATTATTTTGGTTCGATGGACAAATCGAGTTCATACAACGGCATTAAACTGGCACGTGAGACGACTGAAAATCTGCTTGGCATTGAAATCAACCATGTCGTTAAAGTTAACTTCCAAGGATTCGTTCAGTTGATCGATGCCCTTGATGGAGTTGATATCGATGTGCGTTATGCGTTCAAAGAACAGGATTCAGCGCGTAAAGCAGGAACGATCACCGTTCCGAAAGGTCTGCAGCATTTGACTGGGGAACAGGCACTCGCCTACGTCCGAAATCGCCATGATGATCCACTCGGAGATATTGGCCGGGGACAAAAGCAGATGCAAGTCATTCAAGCTGTTGCGAAAGAAGCGGCAAGTTTCCGTTCGCTCGGTGCGTATCGCGACATCTTAGACGCTGTAGGCGACAATGTCGAGACGAATTTAGGTCCAAACGATTATCTCCGTTTAGCTGATTTTACGACAGCTTTACGTAATACGACGGAATACCAGCTCGCAGGTGAAGGATACATCGGAATCAGCGGGAAATGGGAATACCATCTTGATCCGAATCAACTTGATCGTGTCAAAGCCAATCTGACAAAGGCGATGCAAGGACAAGAAGTATCACCAATGAAAGAAGAGACAAGCACACCGTCGGAAACGGATTCGACGACAGTCGAGCAGCCGGTTCAATAACCGTTTAAGACGGATGATCCTAAAAAAAGCACATGTTTCAGATACTTTCTTGAAAAGTATCTCGAAACATGTGCTTTTTGATTCGAAAACAGGAGAGGGCTCTCTCCTGTTTTCGAATCAGACTCAGCGTTGCCGTTCCATTTCGACTGTGAATGTGTACCGATCGCCACGATAAGCGGAGATGACATATTCAAACGGTTGATCGGTGGCAAGGAAAGTCAGTTGCTCGACGGACAAAACAGGTGAACTGACCGACAGACCGAGATGTTGCGCTTCTTCTTTTGTCGCGAGACGTGATTCGAAAGTTTGACTGGCACGACCAAGATTCAGTCCACTGGCCTCTGCAAAGGCATAAAGTGACGTGATGGCAACGTCCTGGTTCAAACCGGGTAACAACTGTTCAGGGATATAGACGGTTTCGAGCGCAAGCGGTTGTTCGTTTGCGATGCGTAAACGTTTTAATTCATAAATTTTGGCACCTTCCCGGATACCGAGTTTATTCGCAATCGTCATTTCAGCAGCAATCGTTTGGTAGGACAACAATTCACTTGCCGGTTCCAATCCAAGATGTTCCATCTCTTCAGAAAAACTGGTCAAACCAGACAGTTGCATGACGATTTTTTTATTGGCAACGAATGTGCCGCGTCCTTTTTGACGAATCAGATAACCGGCGTTGACGAGGTTCGAGATGGCTTGGCGGACAGTCATCCGGCTGATTTGATGGGCCTCGGCGAATTCGCGTTCCGAGGGAATTAAATCGCCGGGTTGTAACAGACCATCCTCGATTTGTTGTTTTAGGGCAGCTTCAATTTGGTAGTAGATTGGAAGTGGTGAATTTTTATTGATGTGCTGAATCACGGCATTTCGTCCCTTCGCGGTCGATAGTCTTTCATCTAGTGTACTAGGAAATGAAGATGTCGACAAACGATTGTAAGTGATTTGTGTCATAATAGAAGCAAATTCAGTACAAAAAGGTGGAATGAAGATGCGTTCTGAGCAAATTTATCCGGACGTCCGGACCTTCGAATCAATCGTGACGGGTACGAAGGACGAACAAGGATACTGGGTGACGCTACAACAAAGTTACTTTTATCCGGAGAGTGGGGGACAGCCTGCTGATCGGGGCACGCTAAACGGTATTCCCGTCCTAGATGTTCAGCTTGAAGATGGACACGTCTGGCATCGCCTCGAAAGTCCGCTTCTTAAAACCGAAGTGCAGGGTGAAGTCGATGATGTCATTCGAACCGATCACGCGGCGCAACATACGGCGCAACACGTCATTTCCGCGATTCTTCAAGACGAGTTCCAAATCAAGACAATCAGTTTTCGGACCGGTACGGAAGAATCGACCCTGGATCTCAATCTTGATGCATGGGACGACACTCTTCAAGGGCGTCTGGAGGAACGGTTGCGGACGGTGATTCAAGCCAAACTGCCAATCACGGCGACAGAGTATACAGAAGAAGCGGCACTCCAGTTACCCTTAAGAAAAACACCACAGGTAACAGGGAAAATCCGAGTCGTTCAAATCGGTGAACTCGATTATAGTGCCTGCGGAGGGACACATCTGGCCTCGACATCGGAATTGGAACTGATTTTATTCACAGGACTGGAAAAGGTTCGGGGAAATATCCGCTTGGCGTATGTGGCGAAAGACCGGGCATTTCGATTACTGACGACCGAACGGCGTGTCTTAGCAGAGACTGCACGTGCATTATCTGCTAAAAAAGACCAGGTCCATCTCGTCGTGGAGGAACTGAAGCAGGAGCAAGTGCGTCTGAACCGTCAGATCGGACAGACTGAAGATATGCATGTCAAAACGGTCTTGAAACAAATCCTGGCGACAGACGAACCGGTTCTCACCGTACGACATGGTCAAGAGGACATCCGCTTTTCAGAAAAACTGCTGAAAGCTCTAGCCGAAGCAGGACGGACAGGATTCGTCTGGAACGAGACAGCTAAAAAATTATTCATGTGCAGTGCCGGCTCGATTCATCTCGGACAATTTGCCAAAACACATCTAAAGCAGTTTAATGGACGTGGCGGTGGAAGTGAAAACAATGCCCAGGCATTGTTCCAGACGTATGAAGAGGCACAAGCTTATGTAGAAGCATTAAAGGAGGAATTACATACATGACAGTGATTCAAGTGAAAACAGCAGAACAGCAGCAAGCGGTCCGAATGATCCGGGAACGTGTTTTTGTCGAGGAACAAGGGGTTCCGCGCCATTTGGAATATGATACACACGATGAAACAGCGATTCATTTGCTTGTCCTCGATGAGATGAACCGTCCGGTAGCGACGGGGCGGACCCGCCCGTATGACGAGCAACGGATGAAGGTCGAACGTGTCGCGACACTTGCTGCGACAAGAGGAAAAGGGTATGGCGGCGAACTGATGCAGGCGATGGAACGGATTGCCCGCCGTGAAGATCGGACGATTTTGACACTCGGTGCCCAGGTCCAGGCAATTCCGTTTTATCAAGGGCTAGGTTATGCGATTGTTTCCGATGAATTTGACGATGCCGGCATCCCGCACCGGACGATGGAGAAAAAAATTTAACGCTGATTTTTTGAGAAATCCTGAAAAAAGGGTTTCTTTTTTTGAAAGTCTATGTATATATATAATTCATAGTGAATTTTTATACAGATAGATACAGCCGAATTCAAGGAGGAAATAAGAATGACAAAACAAAAATTGATTTTAGCGTATTCGGGTGGACTGGATACTTCAGTCGCCATCAAATGGTTGAGCAAGGATTATGACGTCGTCGCATTGTGTATGGATGTCGGCGAAGGAAAAGATTTGTCGGTCATCAAAGAAAAAGCGTTACTCGTCGGTGCGATCGAATCGATTGTTCTTGATGTCAAAGACGAATTCGCGAATGACTTTGTTTTGCCAGCCCTTCAGTATGGTGCGCATTATGAAGGCGCCTATCCTCTGATTTCCGCTTTATCTCGTCCGTTGATTGCTGAAAAACTGGTCGAAGTGGCGCATGCCCACGGTGCCACAGCAGTCGCCCACGGCTGTACCGGAAAAGGAAACGACCAAGTCCGGTTCGAAGTTTCGGTTGCTGCGCTTGATCCCTCACTCGAAGTCATCGCGCCGGTTCGGGAATGGAAATGGTCACGTGAAGAAGAAATCGCCTATGCAAAAGAAAATGATGTGCCGATTCCGATCAATCTCGACAGCCCGTATTCAATCGACATGAACTTATGGGGACGCAGTAATGAATGTGGCGTTCTTGAAAATCCATGGACAGAGCCGCCGCAAGATGCATATGCCCTGACGGTCGCACCGGAAGACGCACCGGATCAGGCGGAAGAAGTCATTATCGGTTTTGAAGCAGGTGTCCCGGTTTCCATCAATGGGACAGCGTATCCACTGGCAAAATTGATTACCGAACTGAATATTATCGCCGGTGCACACGGCGTCGGACGGATTGACCATGTCGAGAACCGTTTGGTCGGGATCAAGTCACGTGAAGTCTATGAGTGCCCGGGTGCAACGGTCTTACTCAAAGCACATGCAGCCCTTGAGACCATCACATTGACAAAAGATGTTGCCCACTTTAAACCGATTCTCAGCAAACAATATGCAGAAACGATTTATAACGGATTGTTCCATGCTCCGCTGACAAAAGGACTCAAAGCCTTCTTGACGGCGACGCAACAGGACGTGACCGGCGAAGTCCGTGTCAAACTCTATAAAGGAAACGCAACCGTCACAGGACGTCAGTCAGCCGTTTCGCTCTACGACGAAAAACTCGCGACCTATACAAAAGAAGATGCCTTTGATCACGAAGCAGCGAAAGGATTCATTAAATTGCACGGTCTTGCGATTGCGACACATGCCAGTGTCCATCGTCAGGAAGGCGTGAAAAAATGACGAAACTATGGGGCGGACGTTTTACGGAAAGTGCTTCCGCTCAAGCGGAGGCCTTCGGGGCATCGATTTCATTTGATCAGAAATTAGCAGCCGTTGATTTGCAAGGCAGCCTGGCCCATGCACAGATGTTGCATGAACAAGGAATTCTTGAGAAAACCGAGTGGCAACAAATCGAAGCCGGGCTGAAACAGTTACAAACGACACTCGATCAGCACGTCTACACGACGGTTGATGAAGACATCCATATGAATCTTGAGCGGTTGCTGACGGAACAGATTGGTCCCGTTGCCGGGAAGCTGCACACAGCCCGCAGTCGAAACGATCAGGTTGCGACCGATCTTCATCTTTGGATGGAGCAACATGTTCTCGAACTCCTGACCAGCATCCGTAACCTGCAATCCGTCATTACGGAACAAGCGGAGCAACATGTCGAGACGGTCATGCCGGGTTACACCCATCTGCAACGGGCGCAGCCGATTTCACTGGCGCACCATCTGCTTGCTTACTTTTGGATGTTTGAACGGGATGCCGATCGATTGACGGATAACTTAAAGCGGATCCGGATGTCGCCGCTCGGTGCCGGGGCACTGGCGGGAACGACTTTCCCGATTGACCGGTTCAAGTCAGCTGAGCTGCTTGGTTTTGAACAGGTCTATCCGAATAGTCTGGATGCGGTCTCGGACCGGGACTTCGTCATCGAGTATCTCGGTATCGCCTCAACCGTGATGATGCACTTGTCACGCTTTTGCGAAGAAATCATCATCTGGGCTTCGCAGGAGTTTTCATTCATCGAATTATCCGATGCGTTTTCAACGGGATCGAGTATGATGCCGCAGAAAAAAAATCCGGATTTTGCAGAACTGATTCGCGGTAAAACAGGACGTGTCTATGGTAACCTGATGGGCTTTCTGACGACGATGAAGGCTCTGCCGCTCGCCTACAATAAAGATATGCAGGAAGATAAAGAAGGTGTCTTTGATACCGCTGATACCGTATTACAATCCGTTCAAATTTTTACAGGGATGATCGAATCCGCTACGTTTAAGACAGAAGCGCTCAAGAAGGCGACGATGCAAGACTTCTCGAATGCAACGGAACTGGCAGATTATCTGGTCACAAAAGGGATTCCGTTCCGGGAAGCGCATGAAATCGTCGGGAAAGCCGTCTTACATTGTGTGCAGAGCGGATGTTTCTTAAAAGATTTGACGCTGTCGACGTATCAGACGTTCCATCCGGTCATTGCGGAAGATGTCTATCCGTTGCTCGATCCGGTTCAAGCCGTCGCACGACGGGGAAGCTACGGCGGGACCGGTTTTACAGCCGTCCGGGAACAACTCACATTAGCGAAGAAGTACCTTGAAAAATTATAAAATTCAAAAAAAGTTTGGCAAATCACTGGATTTAACAAAAAATGTTTGCTATAACTGTAACTAACAACCGACAGATAGAGGCGCGGATGACATCAGTAGCAACACTTATAAAGGCAAGCATGCCAAGTGATGTGAAAGGGGAAATCCGCCGAAGTGAACAGGAAAATGCTTTTTCTTGATTGCTGGTACAACGGTTAAGATCCGTTGTACTGCCGAAACCCACGTTTCGGAGCGCTATCTTACGTAAAAGAACGAATGACACTGTCATCGTTTGTCCGATCGTGATAACGACGGGCCGTAGGAACGCTCCTACCGGCCCGTCGTTTTTTTCTGTTTCGGGACAAAAGGAGATAGGATTGTGACAACTGTACTTAAATTTGGTGGTAGTTCGGTTGCGACTGTCGAACAGATTCAGTCAATTGCGAATTATTTGAAGAATCGGACGGATCAAGGGGAGAAATTAGTCGTCGTCGTGTCAGCGATGGGGAAAATGACGGATTCATTGATTGCGCAAGCCCAAGCCATTACGGACCGGCCGGAACGGCGCGAACTGGATCGTCTGCTTGCAATCGGAGAAGAACAGACGATTTCGTTACTCAGCATCGCGCTGAATTCACTTGGGACAAAAGCCTTGTCGCAAACGGGAGCCCAAGCCGGCATCAGTACGATGGGGCTGCATACGAAAAGTAAAATCAAACAAATCGACGGTGAACTGCTCCGGAAAAAACTTGAAACCTACGATGTGATCATCGTCGCCGGTTTCCAAGGGGTCAATGAACTGGGGGATGTCACGACGCTCGGACGCGGCGGATCAGATACGACAGCCGTTGCCTTAGCAGCCGTCCTTGATAAACGTTGTGAGATCTATACGGATGTTGACGGTGTCTATACGGCAGATCCACGGATTCATGCTGCAGCGCAGCCGATTCCGCACATTTCATACGATGAGATGATGGAAATGAGTGCTCTTGGCTCAAAAGTCATGGAGATGCGCAGTGTCGAACTCGGTAAAAAATACGGCGTCCACATCTTCGTCGGAAAAACACTAGAATCGAAAAGAGGGACTTGGATTATGGAGGCAACGGAAACGATGGAACAGAAAGCAGTAACGAGTGTCAGTGTGACGAAAAACGTCCTGACGGTATCAATCAAACACGTTCCACAGACGAATTCAGCGGTCGCGGATATCTTTGAACTGTTGTCAGGTCGCCACGTCAACATTGATATGATCAGTCAGACGACGTTTGACAGTGACATCTTCCTTTCCTTCTCTTGTCCGTTAGACGAAGAAGAGTTTTTGGAAGAGGCTTTGCAGGATATCATCAATCGTTTCCCGACCGTCAAAGTCGATCGTCATAACCAACATGCCAAATTATCGGTCGTCGGAATCGGCATGCGGGATGCAACCGGCGTCGCTTCGAAATTATTTGCGATTTTCCGGGCCGAAAACATCACGTTTTATCAGGTTACAACATCAGAGATCAGCATCTCATATACGATTGCCCAAGCTGACATCGAACGGACCGTCGCAGCAATCGCTCAAGCATTCGACCTGTAAGGAGGAAATCATATGTATCATGTCGCAGTCATTGGCGCAACCGGCGCCGTTGGTCAAAAAATGTTACAAGTCCTGGCGGAACTCGACTTTCCGGTTCGTCAGATTTCAGCGTACGCTTCAGCCCGTTCTGCCGGGAAAACCGTCCAGTTCAAAGGACAGGACGTCACGATTCAAGCATTATCTGAACGGATCACGGAAGACGGCATCGATGTGGCGCTGTTTGCAGCAGGCGGCAGCATCAGTGAGCAGTATGCACCGTTACTGGCTGCAGCAGGCACACTGGTCGTCGACAATTCAAGCGCCTTCCGGATGCAGGCCGATATCCCGCTTGTCGTACCGGAAGTGAATCCGCAAGCAATCGGACCAAATGACCGTTTGATTGCCAACCCGAACTGTTCGACGATTCAATCGGTCGTCGCCCTAGCACCACTTCAACAATTTGGTTTGAAACGTGTTAACTATACGACGTATCAAGCCGTGTCCGGTTCCGGTCAAAAAGGAATCGAGGATTTAGCCCGCGGAAGCCGCGGCGAAGAACCGGTCAACTATCCGCATCCGATTTACGATAATATCCTGCCGCATATCGATGTGTTCTTACCGGACGGCTATACGAAAGAAGAACAGAAGATGATTGACGAAACGCGGAAAATCTTCCAGTTACCGGAGTTACCGGTCAGTGCGACATGTGTTCGTGTCCCGGTCACGAACTCTCATTCTGTCGCGATCAACGTGACATTCGAGCAGGAGACAAGCGTTGCAGCCATCCGCGCCGCATTAGCTGAAGCACCAGGCGTCGTTTTGGTCGATGATGTCAGTCAAAACCAATATCCGATGCCGCTTGATGCAAGCGGAACAGACGACGTCTATGTCGGACGAATTCGTCAGGATCAAAGTCTCGCCAATACGTTCCATATCTGGTGTGTTGCCGATAATATCCGTAAAGGGGCCGCTTCGAACGCTGTCCAAGTAGCGCGTCAAGCACTTGAAAGTTCAATCCATTCGTAAGAAACGAGGAGGAATCCGATATGTTTAAAGGAGCAGGAACAGCACTGGCTACACCATTTACATCAACCGGTGAGCTGGATTTAGCGGTATTTGAACAACTGATCGAACAACAACTCGCAGCGAACATTCAAGCGTTAGTCGTCGGGGGAACGACCGGAGAAGGGTCAACGTTGACGAATGAAGAGTTTGAAACGTTACTTGAAACGGCAGTCCGCGTGACAGCTG
Organism: Exiguobacterium sibiricum 7-3; assembly: GCF_000620865.1. Taxonomy (NCBI): domain Bacteria; kingdom Bacillati; phylum Bacillota; class Bacilli; order Caryophanales; genus Exiguobacterium; species Exiguobacterium artemiae. The sequence continues at coordinate 2,531,378 of NZ_KK211190.1, read as the reverse complement.
GACGTGTCCCGGTCATTGCCGGAACAGGAACGAACAATACGGCTCAAACGATTGAAAAAACACAGACGGCAGCCCGACTCGGTGCGGATGCTGCCATGCTGGTCACACCTTACTACAATAAGACATCGCAAGCAGGACTCGTCGCCCACTTCACGGCGGTTGCGGATGCAGTCGATTTGCCAATCATGCTCTACAATGTTCCGTCACGGACAGGGGTCGCGATTTCCGTCGAAACAGCCGTCACACTTGCCAAACATCCGAACATCCAAGCGTTTAAAGAAGCAAGTGGAGACGTCAGTTTCATGGGGGAATTGATGACGGCCTTACCAGATGGCTTTGCAGTCTTCTGCGGTAACGATGATCAAATTCTTCCTTATATGGCATGGGGGGCACAAGGCGTGATTTCCGTCTTGTCGAATCCGTATCCAGCTGAGACGCAAGCTTTGGCAGAAGCCCTGCTCGCAAATGACTACGACACGGCACGCCGGATTCAGAGTGATCTGATGCCCGTCATTTCCGCCTTGTTCAGCGATGTCAATCCGATTCCCGTCAAAGCAGCACTTGAAGAAATCGGAATTGCTGTTGGTGCTCCCCGTCTGCCGCTCGTCCGTCAGTCGGAAGCGGGACATGCGCACCTGCTTGAGACGATGCGGAGTTATAAAGGAGTGGTTGGATGAGACTCGCCATTCACGGATACGGAGCGACAGGACATTACGTGCATGAACTGGCACCGGATGCTGTCGTCGCCGTCATCGACAAAACGAAAACGGCGGAACGTGTTCCCTCATACGGCACGCTCGCCGAGATGACGGAATCGGTCGATGCAATCATTGACTTCTCACATCCGAGTCTTTTGCCGGACTTGCTTGCTTATGGGATTAAAACGAAGACACCACTCGTCATTGCGACGACGGGTTTCTCGGAAGCGGAACTGCAGACGATTCGCGATGCTTCGACACAAATTCCGATTTTCCAATCGTATAACATGTCGTTTGGAATCGCGATGATGCAACAGCTGTTAAAAACACTCGTTCCGCTCGCCGGAGCATTCGACATCGAACTGCTTGAGAAACACCACAATCAAAAAGTCGATGCACCGAGCGGGACGGCGGAGCTGTTGCTCCGGACCATCCAGGATTTACGAAATGTCCAACCTGTCTACGAACGGGAGTCGACGCGTGAGAAGCGGGAGCCAAACGAAATCGGGATGCACTCGATGCGTGGGGGAACGATTTTCGGCGAACATGAAGTATTGTTTGCGGGTGTCGATGAGTTGATCGAAATCAAACACACGGCGTTATCCAAAAAAGTATTCGCTTCAGGTGCAATCAAGGCAGCGGAAGCGCTCATTCAAAAATCAGCGGGACTCTATACACTGGAGACGCTTTACACACAGGAGGATTCACATGTTATTAACTGATGCTTATGAAATTGCAAAATTCATTAAAGATGCTAAAAAACAAACACCGGTTAAACTATACGTCAATGGTGACTTGGCAGGACTGACGATTGAAGGAGCGACGGCATTCGGAACGGATCAATCAAAAATTTTCTTCGCTGATGCAGGACTTGCTTCAACTTTCTTAGAAGAATATGCAGACCGGATTACTGAAGTGCATGTCGAATATGACCGCCGCAACAGTGCCGTGCCGATGCTTGATACACGTCATTTGAATGCCCGGATCGAACCGGGTTCATGGATTCGCGATCATGTCGTCATCGGCGATAACGCGGTCATCATGATGGGCGCAATCATTAATATCGGTGCATCAATCGGAGATGGTACAATGATTGATATGAACGCCGTTGTCGGAGCACGTGGCACAATCGGCAAAAACGTTCATGTCGGCGCCGGTGCCGTGGTCGCAGGGGTTCTTGAACCACCTTCAAAAACACCGGTCATCATTGAAGATGGTGTCTTAATCGGAGCGAATGCCGTCATCCTAGAAGGTGTCCGCGTCGGAAAAGATGCGGTCGTCGCAGCAGGCAGTGTCGTCACAGAAGACGTTCCTGCAGGCAGCGTAGTGGCTGGTACGCCAGCACGTGTCATCAAACAGAAAGATGCAAAAACAGCAGAGAAGACGCAACTGGTGGATGATTTACGTTCACTCTGATTGACGTCGAAGAGGAGGAAAACACATGGCAGTGGATACACAGTATGGAGAAGCAATTTGGTTAGACGGGGTTTTTCATGATCCAAAAGAGGCAAATACGAGCGTCATGTCCCATGCGATTCATTACGGAAGCGGATTTTTTGAAGGCATCCGTGCGTATGCGACACCGGATGGTCCGGCGATTTTCCAATTGACGGAACACATTGAACGTCTGTTCCGCAGTTGCGCGTTCTATCACGTGACGATTCCTTATACAGTGGAAGAACTTGTTCAAGCGACGATTGATCTTGTCGCCAAAAACGGCTTTGAGTCTTGTTACATCCGCCCGTTTGTTTTCCTCGGTACACCGTGGCAGGCATTGATGGCAAAAGATACGACGGTTCACGTCGGTATTTCTTGTTGGGAACTTGGTGAATACTTTGACAAAGGTACCGGTATCCGGGCGAAAGTCGCTTCTTACCGCCGTGTTTCGTCAACGATGATGCCAATGCAGGCAAAAGCTGCCGCCAACTACATGAACTCGCAACTCTTAAAAGGGGAAGCACTTCGTGATGGATTTGATGAGGCGATTGCCCTTGATATGAACGGAAATGTCAGTGAAGCGAGTGTTGCCAACTTGTTCATGTTGAAAAACGGCACGATCTACACGCCTTCACTCGATTGTTCAGTATTGGACGGGATCACACGTCAAGTCATCATGCGTCTCGCACAGGATCAGGGATATCCGGTCGTCGAGCGTCACATCGGCCGTGATGAGTTATACGTTGCAGACGAAATCTTCTTAACAGGTACGGCTGCAGAAATCACAAGTGTCGGTGAAATTGATCATATCGTCATCAACGGCGGAACACGGGCTGTCGCAGATGAGTTACTTGGTCTTTACCGTCAAGCGGTCTCGGGTCAACTGCCACAATATGCATCGTGGTTGACTTACGTGACACCAGCCATCGCAGAATAATGAGTTCACGAACTATCGTTACAATCGATCGGGAAGCGGTGCGGCATAATGTCGCATCGGTTTTCGCCCGGTCCAATAAGCAGATTTTTGCCGTCGTCAAAAACAATGCTTATAACTTAGGAATGATTGAGATGGTTGCCACATTGATGGAAGCCGGTGTCCGGCATTTCGCAGTGGCAGAAGTCTACGAAGCAATTGAAATCAAAACGAATTTTCCAGACAGTTATGTCCTGGCGATGAATCCGGCATCGCACTTCAAAGAGGTCCGCTTGCACGGAGTAGCGCTCGGAATTCCTTCGCTCGATTGGCTGCAACGCCATCAGGCGGATTTATCGGGAATTGAACTTCATCTAAAAATAAATGTCGGGATGAACCGTTTTGGTGTCAGTTCGCTGGAAGAAGCGTTAGCAGTGCTCGAAACCGTACAGGAGCAGGAACTGATCATGACGGGTCTCTATACGCATTTCCCGCTTGCCGATGAGCCGGGAGCCGATCATGACGGTCAAGTCGAACGATTCCTCAAAATCGGGAATCCGTTACAGGAGAAACACGCGTTCACATACATCCATGCCGAAAACAGTGCAACGATCGTCAAACATGATCCGCGCCTTGCCTGTTGCAATTACGTCCGGCCCGGCATCTTCCTGTTCGGTTACTCACCGATTGAAAAAATGGACTGGCTCGTGCCATCGCTCCGGATGACGACGGAAGTCGTTGAGATTCGTCAAGTGGAAGCAGGCGAACACGTCGGCTACGGTACGTCGTATACGGCACCGACAGCGATTCGTGTTGCGGTTCTGCCGGTCGGGTACGGGGACGGGGTCGTTCGCGGACGGTCCTCACTGCCCGTCATTATCAACGGGAAACGTTATCCGATCATCAGTAAGTTGTTTATGAGTCATACGTTCATTGCCGTGGATTCGACGGTTGAGATTGGTGATAAAGTGGTGTTATACGGCGATGGTATTGAAATCGATGATATCACCCGGACCGGGACAGCCAATAATTCGGAGCAGATGTGCGCCCGTTCGTGGCGTTTAACACATCGTTATTTATAAGGGGGAATTCAGATGTACGGAAGCCAATATTTGACGGAACAAAACAATGCACTACAGATTGACGGGGTGGAAGCAACAAAGCTCGCCGAACAATACGGGACACCACTCTATATCATGGCAGAACGTGAATTGACGGACCGTCTGGCGACCGTACGCGATGCCTTTTTAGAAAAATTTCCGAATACGTACGCCTCGTTTGCTTCTAAAGCCTTGACGATTGGTGCCGTTTACCAGCAAGTCGTCCGACATGGTCTTGGCATTGACGTCGTGACAGGCGGTGAACTATTCATCGCCCGTAAAGCAGGTGTGCCGGCGGAACGGATTTATTTCCACGGCTCGAACAAATCGACTCAGGATTTACGGTATGCCGTCGAAGAGGGTGTCGGGAAAATCGTCATCGATCATTATGAAGAAATCGCCCAACTCAATCAGATTGCCGCAGAAGCGTGTCAAACGGTCCACGTCCTGATTCGGATCGTGCCGCAAGTCATTGGCGGGGCTCACACGAAAATTCAGACCGGTGGTGTCGACACGAAGTTCGGTTTTTCGACGCATGACGATTCATATCTGGAAGCCGTCGAAGCGATTCTGGCAGCGGAGCACCTGGTACTGCTTGGTATTCATTGTCACGTCGGGTCACAGATTCAGGAGATTGAGCTGTTTGAACGGACGGCCCGGACGATGATGGGATTTGTCGAAACGATTCATGAACGGACATCCTTCATCGCAAGCGAAGTGAATCTCGGCGGTGGATTCGGGATTGCCTATACGCAAGACGATCAGCCGCTTGATTTTGAACAAACGATGGAGCGGGTGATGGCGATCATCGATGAAGAGACAACGCGTCTTGCGATTGACCGTCCACGAATCGGGATTGAACCGGGGCGTTGGGTCGTCGCGAATGCCGGGACGACGCTTTATACAGTTGGTGCCATCAAGGAAGTGCAGGGCGTCCGAACGTATCTGTCAGTCGACGGCGGAATGGCGGACAATATCCGTCCGGCACTGTATGGTGCTGTGTATGAAACCGTCATCGCCAATCGAATCAAGGGAGAAACACGTCATGTAACGGTTGTTGGTGCGGCGTGTGAATCAGGAGATTTAGTCGCTGAGTCAGCTGATCTAGCGGAACCTGTCAGTGGAGATACACTGGCTGTGTTCGGAACAGGTGCCTACAACTATTCGATGGCGAGCAATTACAATCAATTTTTACGTCCGGCCGTCGTCTTCGTTAATGAAGGGGATTCCCGTGAAGTCGTTCGTCGCCAGACCTATGCCGATTTGATTCAGTGTGATTTGGGATTGGAAAACATTCCATCTTCTTAAAATGACCCAAAAACACCTTCGTCTTTAGCGGACGAAGGTGTTTTTTTAGTTATTTCGGAATGACAAGGACTTGTCCCACCGAAATCAAATTGACATTGGTGATTTTGTTGGCACTGGCAAGAGCCGTGACAGTCACGCCATACTTCGTTGCAATGGAATATAACGTGTCACCGGCTTTGACAGTATAGGTGACGGTAGTGGTTGGAGGTGGGGTTGTCCCCGGGATGACAAGGACTTGCCCGACAGTGATCAGATTGTAGTTCGTGATGTTGTTAGCTTTAGCGAGAGCGGCAACTGTGACATTGTAGAGGCTCGCGATTTTATAAAGGGTATCGCCCGATTTAACCGTATACGTTTTACTGCCGCTTGGAGGCAATTTCAGTAATTCGGAGATCGTGACGAATTTATATCCTTTGGCTTTGAGTTGCGAAATCATCGAGGGAAGAGCGACAGGAGTACCCGGTGCTCCTACACCGGTGTGCATCAAGACGATGGAACCCGGTACGACGTTCGGCACGACACGCGCCAAAATGGCCGTTGAACTGATGCCTTTCCAGTCGGTCGTATCGATGTTCCATTGAATCGTTTTTGTATATCCGGCATTGCCGACGGCGGCAAGGACAGTGCTGTTACTGGCGCCAAACGGTGCGCGGAAAATCGGTTTAGTCGTCCGACCGGTCAGGGATTTGATCAATGTCTCGGTTTTGGACAGTTCGCTTGTCATTTGAGCTGCGGTTAATTTCGTGAAATCGGGGTGCGTGTATGAGTGGTTCCCGATTTGATGCGTCGGGGTGGCGGTTGCAATGTTTTTAATCAGTTGAGGGTGATTGTTCGCACCTGCACCGGTCAGGAAGAAGGTTGCCTTGACGTTTTTACTTTTCAAGATGCTGAGAATCTTCGTGATATTGCCACCATCTGAACCGTCATCAAACGTCAGTGCGACGACTTTGCTTGTCGTCGATCCTTTCGTGACAAATGTCGAACTCGCTGCATCTGCTGTCAAACCATAACTGAAGAAAGGAAAAAGCGACATTAACATAATCATGATGATCCGAATCCACTTGCTGTGCATGTGTAGTTCGCCTCCTTTTTCTCGGATGACTCTGCCTCGTTTGTCTCTACTTATCTATTACCCTTTCTCAGTAAAAAAACTAAAAAAGAGGGAAATAATTCCCGATTTTTTACGGATTCAAACTGAAAAAACTCAAATAATTGTTTAGTCCGGAAATGAATAGGGAACATATGGTATATGGAAATAGTAAAAGGAGTGGAAATGGATGATTGAATTTAAAAACGTCGGGAAGCAATTTAAAGACAACGTTGTCTTAAAAGGCTTGACTCTCGAAATCAAAGAGGGCGAGCTGGTTGTATTCATCGGACCGAGTGGATGTGGAAAAACAACATCCTTAAAAATGATCAATCGTTTGATTGAACCCTCGTCAGGAACGATTTTAGTCAATGGAAAGGACATCATGAAGACGGATACGATTGAATTACGTCGTCATATGGGATACGTCATCCAACAGACCGGTCTCTTTCCGCACATGACTGTACGAGAGAATATTCAATTGATTGCCGGGCTTGAAGGAAAAGACCACGATCAGATGGATGTTCGAACGGAAGAGTTGCTGCAAATGGTCGGCCTTGATCCAAAACAATTCATTGACCGTTACCCGAGTGAACTCAGTGGTGGACAACAGCAACGCGTCGGTTTTGCCCGAGCCTTGATGAATGATCCGGACGTCATCCTAATGGATGAACCGTTCAGTGCGCTTGACCCCGTCACACGAAATGACCTCCAAGAAGAATTATTCAACCTCCAGGAAGAAGTCAAGAAAACGATTGTTTTCGTCACCCATGATATGGATGAAGCGATTAAACTAGCGGATCGAATTTGTATCATGCGCGATGGAGAAATCGTTCAGTTTGATACACCGGAAGAAATCTTACGGCATCCGAAAGATGAATACGTCGAATCCTTTATTGGGAAAAATAAGATTTGGAGCAGTCCGGCGTTCATTAAAGCAGAGGACATCATGATTGAAGATCCTGTTTCCATCAGTGGGAAACGGACCCTGCTGCAAGGGATTGAAATCATGCGGGGCCGAAAAGTCGACAGCCTGTTGATCACAGATCGTGATCGCATCCTCCAGGGAATCGTCAAACTGAAGAATATTCAAACGGCGCCTGACAAAGGGGTACGGATTGAAGACGTCATGGAAGGTGAACTCGTCGCCGTCGATGAACAAGACTCGTTGCTTGATGTACTTGAAGTCATGAACCATGAAGAAACAGGTTATTTACCCGTTACCAACAAATTGGGTCAATTACGTGGATTAATTACAAGAAGTAGCTTACTTTCCGTCTTGAGTGAGCAGTTCATTCAGGAGGAGGAAGTACAATGAATGGATTTTTAGATTATGTGCAGAACAATACCGGTCAGATTTTTGACTTATTACTCGAACACTTACAGTTAACTGTGTTTGCCGTCGTCATTGCGGTCGTTCTCGGTATTCCAATCGGTATTCTGATTACACGGTATCAACGGTTTGCAAAACCCGTACTTGCCTTGACGAGTGTCGTCCAAGCCGTCCCTAGCCTTGCTTTACTTGGATTCTTGATTCCATTTATCGGGATTGGATCAACACCAGCCATTATCATGGTTGTCTTGTATTCCTTACTCCCGATTGTCAAAAATACGTACACAGGTTTATCAAGTATTCCAGGAGATATGTTGGAAGCTGCAAAAGGGATTGGATTGACCGAACGACAAGTTTTAGGAAAGGTACAGATTCCGCTTGCGTTACCGATCATGATGGCTGGAATTCGGATTTCTGCCGTGACGGCTGTTGGTCTGATGACAATTTCCGCCTTCATCGGTGCCGGTGGACTTGGTTATCTCGTTTTCTCAGGTATCCAGACCGTCGATAATAACCAAATCCTTGCCGGAGCGATTCCTGCAGGTATCTTAGCCCTTGCGATCGATTTCATCGTCAGTCGAATTGAATATTCTGTCGCACCAAACGGAATTCAACTGGCAGACGGTCGGATTAAAAATAAAGCGCGTAAACGCCGAAAAGCGATGACGGCCGGAAAGAAAATTGCGATTGTGAGTATCATTTTCCTGTTGATTGGCGGAACTGTCGCGTACTCGTTCTTAAAAACGGATAAAATCGTCATCGGTTCAAAAAACTTTACGGAACAATTGATTTTAGGAAATATGTTAGCTGATTTAATTGAAGACAAAACCGATTTAGAAGTTGAACGTCAACTCAATCTCGGTGGAACGAAAGTTGCCTACGGCGCTTTAGAAACGGGTGAGATCGATGCCTACGTCGAGTATACAGGCACGTTATTGATCGATGTCTTGAAACAAGATGTCGAGACCGATCCGAAAGCCGTTTATGAAAAGGTCAGCAAAATGATTCCTGAGAAAAGTCAAGTCGATGTTCTCGATTCAATTGGTTTTAATAACACGTATGCGTTAGCAATGACAAAAGAAGATATTGAAAAGTACGACTTAAAAACGGTATCCGATATGGCAGCGGTCAGTAATCGTCTTATTCTCGGATCAACGATTGAATTCGCGAACCGCGAAGATGGATACCTCGGATTGAAAGAGAAATATCCTGATATGAAATTCAAAGATGTTCAGCCTGTCGATGGTGGACTTCGTTATACTGCATTGACAAATGGAAAAACGAATGTCATCGATAGTTTCTCGACAGACGGCTTGTTAAAGAAGTTTGATTTGACGGTCCTAGAGGATGATAAAGAGTTTTTCCCACCGTACTATGCAGTCCCGATTGTGCGTCAAGAAACACTGGAAGAACATCCGGAACTGAAGGAAGTCTTGAATCTGTTGAAGGATAAAATCACAGATGAAAAGATGCAAGAATTGAACTTTAAAGCGGATGTCGAAAAAGAACGTCCGGAAGATGTGGCACGTGACTTCTTGATTGAAGAAGGATTAATTAAAAAGTAACAAAAAGAGAGCCGAGGCGGGAATCCGCTTCGGCTCTTTATCATGCGCGCTGACGCGCTATATCGTTTTGGAAAATAGGTAATCCTGGTAGATCATTATTTTTTGATTCGACTAGCGAGCCAAGCGCGAACTGTATTTTGCTGAATCATACATGTTCTTCCTCTCTTGATTGAATTATTCCTAAACTCAAGGATTTTTGCTCGGCATCATTAACAATACGTGCTTGTACCTCTTTCGTCAACCCATCTGTTTCATATACGGGGAAAGTCGGTAAACCGTAACTCGGATTATTTGTGGATGAAAATAAATCAGCCATCAACCGTTCTTCGAACAATGGTGTCATTTTAAATCCTCCTCCGTCGTGATTCCTGCCTTACCTCTACAGTGTAAGGGAAAGATGTAAACAGGATAGAAGAGAATTGTTAAAAACAGGTGAACTTTGTAAACGTTTTCACATTGTCGTCAAATCTTCTTCGAGTGGCGTGCAATCGGCAGTATACTGTTGACCACGTTTGACATATTTCCGAATGGTCCGCTCCATGATGAACCGGTCATGATCATTGATCTCACGAACGACTTTTGCCGGAACGCCCATGACCATCGAGTTTGGAGGAATAACCATTTTAGGTGGGACGAGACTTCCGGCTGCGACAAATGCACCTTGTCCAATTTCGGCTTCATCAAGAATGGTCGCCGACATCCCGATCAAGGCGCCTTGGCGAATAATTCCCCCGTGAATCATCGCCATATGTCCAATCGTGACATCATCTTCAATGATGGTCGGATAACCTTCATACTGATGAATCATTGATCCATCCTGAATATTGACACGTTCGCCGATTTTAATCGGACCTTCGTCTCCGCGGATGACCGTGTTGAACCAGACGGTCGAATCCTTGCCGATTTCGACTTCTCCGATGACTTTGGCGCCGTCCGCAATATAGACGCTCGGATCCACGTTTGGAACCAATTGACCTACACGATATTTCATAACTGTTCCTCCCTTTTGCTTTCAAGTGTACGTTTTCATCTTGACCGTTGGAAAAATAAATTGCAACTGCTTACATACTAATTGTAAGATGGTAAAAATACCGTTCACACCAGGAGGAAACAGGATGAATCAGACAGTTCGGGCACGACTTATTACAATTGCCGCTAAAAAAGAAAAAGCAGCGGTCGTCTATCAAGGCATTCAGGTCATCGATGTGATGACACGCGAGACCTATCAAGCAGATGTCGCGGTGGATTCCGGCTATATTGCCGCCGTCGGGGACGGGTATGAAGGGATTGAAACGATTGATGGAACAGGTAAGTTCATCGCGCCAAGCTTCATCGATGGACACGTCCATATCGAGTCGTCGATGGTGACACCAAGTGAATACGAGCAGGCAATTTTACCGCTTGGTGTGACGACAGTCATCGCAGATCCGCATGAGATTGCGAACGTGAAGGGAGCGGAAGGGCTCCAATTCATGTTAGATGATGCAGAAGGACTAGCGCTCGACGTCCGGATGATGTTGCCAAGCTGTGTTCCGGCGACGTCGTTTGAGCATGCTGGGGCGTCGCTTGATGCAGTGGCACTCGAACCTTTCGTCCATCATCCGGGAGTGCATGGCTTAGGGGAAGTCATGGACTATCCGGCAGTCGAACGGGCTGATCGTGATATGCTGAAAAAAATCGAGCAGATCGAAGCTGCCGGAAAACTGGTCGATGGTCATGCGGCAGGACTTGGGACACGTGAATTGAACATCTACGGTGTGTCAGGTATTCGGACGGATCATGAAGCAGTCAGCAAGCAAGAGGCGATTGAACGGGCACGTCGCGGATTATACGTCGAAGTCCGGGAAGGGTCGGCCGCTCGGAATCTCAAGGAAGTGCTCGACGCGGTCACGGAAAGTAATGCCGGTCGATTCCTCTTCTGTACGGACGATAAGCACCTGGACGACACGTTACGTGAAGGAACGATTGACTACAATATCCGCTATGCCATAAAGCATGGGATTAAGCGGGAAACAGCCTATGCGATGGCTTCTCTTCATGCAGCCAATGCGTATCAACTAAATGATCGTGGAGCGATCGTACCGGGACGTCGTGCGGACTTTGTTATCTTACAGGATGCCGATCAAGTGAAGATTGACGAAGTATTTGTCAGTGGTGAGCAAGTCGCCCGTGACGGTAAAACAATCATCTCGTCGCAAAAGATAGCAGTACCGTCGACACTGCGCGGCGAACTGAAAACGAAGCTGATTACGGATCAAGTTTTTGAATTAGTATTAGAGAAACCCAAAGCACACGTCATCGGAATCATCCCGAAAAGTATCGTCACGGAACATTTGATTTTGGATGTGCCTTTGCAAGATGGGAAATTTATCCCCGTTCCGGAGCAGGACTTATTAAAAATCGCCGTCATCGAGCGCCATAATGCGACTAACTTCTCAGCTGTCGGCATCGTTAAAGGATTTGGCATGAAGCGTGGTGCCATCGCGGCGACGGTCGCTCATGATTCACATAATCTTGTCATCGTCGGAACATCTGATGCCGAGATGAAACTTGCGGCAGAACGTCTGATCAAGGCTGGTGGAGGTGTCATTGCGGTCAACGGTACAGAAGTTTTGGCGGAGTTACCGCTTGAAATCGCTGGATTGATGACGAGTCGTCCTTTCCAGGAAGTCGGAGATACACTGGAAGCACTCAATGATGCGCTCGATGTACTTGAAGCCGACCGCTCTTTTAATCCGTACTTGACGATGTCTTTCCTCTGTTTGCCGGTCATCCCGAATTTGAAGTTGACGGATAGTGGATTGTTTGATGTCAAAACGTTCCAACATATTACAGTCCAAGCATAAGTGAAAAGGTAAAGTCCACGAAGCGTGATGACATGGACTTTACCTTTTCTTAATAGTTTTCCGGTTGAATCATTATTTGATCCTTGTTATAGTAGGTCTTATATCTTTGTGAAAAGTGTAGCTTGATGAAACTTTTTAGAAGGATATTCCGTAGAAAAGGATAGAACAATCAGAAAGGACAGATTCAATGGATAAGTCATATTTCGAAGGTCATGAAAAGTTGATTGCTGATGTGTACCGTTCGTTTATCGATCAGTTTCATGAGTTACCGAACAACCGACGTACAAAACGTCAGTTACGAAATCTTGCGTTTTCAGTGATTCGACAGGCTGGTCCGACCTACCAGGAACGAACCGTCTTGTACGCATTTTTTGCTGAATTTTTCCGTGCTGTCGAAGAAGGGCAACGGGAAGAAATCGAATTTTATAAACAAATCGCACAGTAAAGACCCCGCTCGGCTCCGGCAGAAGGGGTCTTTGTTGTATACAAAAACCGGTCACCAAGGGAAACTTGGTAACCGGTAGGAAGATACTTATTTAACTTCCATCCATTTGAAGCTCATGTCTGCTCCGAATGGGTGACGATATAGTTTGTCGATGTTCGCCCGTTGCAAGTACGCTTCACCTTTTTGGTAGATCGGAGCGATTGCATAGTCTTCTGCCAAGAGCATTTTTTCAGCTTCTTGAAGTGTTGACCAACGTTTTGCTTCATCCGGCTCCGCTTTTGCTTCTTTGATCATCTTATCGAACTCTTTGTTCGAGTATTCCATGCGGTTAAAGCTTCCGCCTGTTAACCACATATCGAGGAACGTCATTGGATCCTGGTAGTCAGGGCCCCAACCGGCAGCAGAGATGTCGTAATCACCTTTAGACTCGAGGTCCAAGAAGTTTTTGAACGGTTGCTGCTTGATGTTGACAGTAAGACCCGGTAAGTTTTTCTCGAGATCACCTTTTAAGAATTCAGAAACTTTCTTAAAGGCATCTTCGTCACGTGACAACATGTCAAGTTCTACTGTTTTGACCCCAAGTTCTTTTAGACCGGCATCCCATGCTTTTTTCGCTTCTGTTGCATCAAAGCTTTGGAGATCCGGATATTTGGCACGGAAATCTTCACCGTCCGGTGTGAACGTAAAGTCTTTTGCGACAATGAAGTTAGCCGGTTTTGAACCATCATTTAAGATGACATCTGTAATTCCCTGTTTCTCAAAACCAAGTGCAAGGGCTTTACGAATGTTTTCGTTTTTAAGTGATTTATTTTTTTGGTTGAAACGGAGGAAGTTGATCCGTGCATCTGGACGAGTCTTATAATCTTCCGATTTTTCGTATTGTGATACGAACTCTGATGTGATTGGTGCGAAGTCGACGTCTTTAGACTCGAACAAGTTGACCCCAGTCGAAATTTCTTTAACGACTTTTACATCGATTTTTTCCATTTTGACGTTGGCTTTATCCCAGTAATCCGGGTTTTTCTTGTATGTCCAACCGGCATTGGATTGCCACTTATCTAAGATAAATGGTCCGTTGAAGAGCATCGAGTCGACGTTTGTCGCAAACTTATCACCTTTGTCTTCAACAAACGATTGCTTGAGTGGTAGGTAAGTAGGGAAACTTGTTAATCCAAGGAAATATGGAGCCGGAGCTTCCAATTGAACTTCAAGAGTTTGATCGTCCACTTTCTTGACACCGAGCGAATCGAGTTCTGCTTCACCGGCTAAGATTTTATTGGCATTTTTTAAATCCTGGAGGATGTACGCATACTCTGCTCCTGTTTTTGGATCGAGTGCACGTTTCCAAGAGTAGATGAAGTCGTCTGCCGTGACAGCTGAACCATCTGACCACTTGGCATCTTTGCGGAGTTTGAATGTGTATGTTTTCTTATCATCTGATACTTCCACACTTTCTGCGATCCCTGCAGTCGGTTTGTTGTCGCCGTCAAGACGGTACAGACCTTCAAAGACGTTGTTCGTAACGATGATGGATGTTGAGTCCGTTGTTTTTGTTGGATCAAGTTGTGGCACATCCGTAGTCGAAATGAGCGTCACCTCTTGCTTTTTTTCTTTTGATGAAGAAGAATTTCCATCTGACTCATTGCTTTGGCCGCAAGCTGCTACAGCGAGCAGCGCCATGCTGGATAATCCAGCAAAGGCAATTTTAGTTTGTTTCTTCATGTGAAAGATGACCCCCCGATTAGATTTAAATGATTTCAGAAAAGTGTGAACATAATGTAAATTTAAGTGAAAGCGAGTAAAAATGCAACACAAATTTTCTGACAATTTCTATTGATCAAGGTCTATATGCTCAATTCCGAGTGTTTTCAAGTAGTCATAAAGTATGAATATCGTCAGTTTATGAGGCGAATACATCCGTAAAGTCAACTGTTGTGGATGACCGCGTAACCGAATGTTGGTAATGCGGACACCTTGATCTTCCAATGCTTTTTTGACCGTTTGGGCATCTGTTCCTGCTGCGAGAGTCAGGTGTGCAACGATGACATTGGCTTCGAATCGGCTGTTATTGAACTGTTTCATGACCCAGGTCAGTCCTTCTAACGAAAAAAATAAAAAGAGAACTAAAAACGTCGCTTCTAAGATAAATCCGGCTCCAAGTGCAATTCCGATTCCACTAGCCGCCCAAATGATGGCAGCCGTCGTTAAGCCACTGACGATATCGTGCGGCCGTCGTAAAATTACACCGGCACCGATGAAACCGATTCCAGCTACGACTTGGGCGACAAGCCGCATCGGGTCCATTTGGACATTGGGGGCAATTGTGCTGTACAGTAAGACGGATTTAATGGAAACGATGGTTAACAGACAACTGATCAGGGTAATTACGAGGCTAGTACGTATACCAACAGGCTTATTTTTGATTTCGCGTTCGAATCCAATGATGATACCGAACAGTGCGGCTATCATCAATTTAAAAAAGTCCTCTAGTTGGAACGAATGGATCCAATTCATATTTATCAAATCCTTTCTTTACAACGGCTTTGATTTTGTTATAATGAATTTTGTGTCTTTCGAATGAATATACGTTTGATATGAATAGATATACAAGAAATAAAGGACGTGTTAGAGGATGAATCAACAAAAAATCGGCTTTTTTGCTTTAGCCGCAATGGTCATTGGATCGATGGTCGGTGGAGGTGCCTTTAATCTGCCGGGAGCAATGGCTCAAAAAGCGAGTGCGGGTCCGATTTTAATCGGATGGGGAATTACGGGTCTTGGTATGATCATGTTGGCCCTGGTTTTCCAACACTTGGCAAACAGTAAACCGGAACTCGAGGGGGGCATTTACGCGTATGCCCGTGAAGGATTCGGACGCTTTGTCGGTTTTAACAGCGCTTGGGGATATTGGGTCTCGGCTTGGATCGGGACAGTTGCCAACATCACGTTGGTCTTTAATGCACTCAGTTACTTTTTCCCGATTTTCTCATCAGAAAATCGTGTATTTTTGTTAGTGATGAGTATTATTGTCGTATGGGGACTGTTTTTCATCGTTTCGAGCGGGATTAAAGAAGCGACGCTCGTCAACTTGATTACAACAATCGCGAAACTCGTTCCGATTTTGATCTTTATTTTATTAGTAGCGATTGCTTTTAATGTGAAGACGTTTAACCTTAATTTTTGGGGAGAAGGAACAGAATTAGGCAGCATCTTTACGCAAGTCAAAGGGACGATGCTTGTGACGCTCTGGGCCTTCGTTGGGATTGAAGGTGCTGTCGTGTTATCAACACGTGCCAACAAACGGAGTGATGTCGGGAAAGCGACAGTCGTAGGACTTGTCGGGGTACTTGTCATCTACATCTTGATTTCCGTCTTATCTCTCGGTGTTTTGAATCAGGAACAATTGGCTGGATTACAAGAACCGACAATGGCTTATGTGCTCGAAGCTGCCATTGGTCCGTTTGGAGCGACGTTGATTATGATCGGATTGATCATTTCGTTATCCGGAGCATTGCTCGGATGGACGATTCTTGCATCTGAAATTTCCTACCTCGTCGCTAAAGACGGTGCGTTTCCGAAATTCTTTGCAAAGACGAACCGAAAAGGAGCGCCGGTTGGTGCATTGCTGATCACTCAAATTGCGACCCAATTCGTTGCGGGTATCGCTTTATTTTCGGCACAAACGTATCTGGTCTTATCCAGTATTGCCGGAATTTGTGCCTTGTTACCATATCTGTTGTCTGCCGTGTACAGTGTTCGTTTTTCACGAGCAGAACGTAATACGAAGATGTTGATCTTCTCGACCATTGCCGCTGCCTATTCACTTTGGCTCGTCTATGCTTCAGGTATTTGGTATATCGTCATCGCAGCTCTCGTCTATGCACCGGGTATCATTGCTTACCTAATGGCAGAGCGGGAACAGAAACGGGACGGCATGTCCCGTTACGAAATGATTGCGAGTGGGATTTTAATTTTATTAGCCGCCGTTGCCGTTTACGGGATGGTCGGTGGACAAATTCAATTGTAAGACGAATGAACGAAACAACAAGACGGGCTTCAATGTCAGTCTTCATACGCAAAACAGGAGCCGGGTCAGAGTCCGGCTCCTGTTTTTTTAGTTACTGCTTATATTTCAGTCTTCGGGATTTGATGAACCAAAACGAAGTTCTACTTCATCAACAGACAACGGTTCTGAAAAAATAAATCCTTGCATTTGCTGGCAAGCGGTCGCTTCTAAATAATTAAGAGCAGTTGTCGTTTCGACACCTTCCGCGACAAGATTCAACTTTAAGTTTTGACCAAGTTGAATGATTGAATCGAGCAATCCGTTTTCTCCTAAATCGATTCCGTCAATGAAGACTTTATCAATCTTGAGTTCATCAATCGGAAAGGCACGCAAATACTGTAAGGAAGAATAACCTGTTCCGAAATCATCAATGGATAACCGGAAACCAAGGGCTTTAATCAGTTGCATCCGTTCGATCGTCCGTTGTGTCTGCAAAATCGCGATATTTTCCGTCAGTTCGAGTGTCACGAATTGAGGATTGATATTTTTTTGCGCTACGACATGTTGTAAGGTCCGGACAAACGAATCGCTTTGGAACTGGTGCGGTGAAATGTTGATAGCCATCGTCAAATCAGCCGCAATCTGTTTCTGCCAAAGTGCGAGTCGTTCGCAGGCTTCGATGACAACCCAGTTGTTGATCGGAGTAATCAAAGCGGCTTCTTCCGCGAGGGGAATGAACTCATCAGGAGGAATGCTCCCGAGTGCCGTATGATTCCACCGTAACAGCGCTTCGAATCCATCGATATGCTTCGTCTTCAGATTGATGATCGGCTGATATACCAAATGAAGGGCCTGATCCTCTAAAGCCGTAAATAGCGATCGTTCGAGCTGTAATTTCCGGGTGAACTGTTCGTCCATTTCATGAGTCAAATATTGAATCGTTCCTGTTCCGATTGATTTTCCGGCATACAAAGCCATCTCCGAACGACGGTACAAATCTTCCAGTGATTTGGCTTCCGAAGGATAGACGGTAATTCCGAACGTACAGGAGATGATTAAGGAGTGTCCGTTAATATAATATGGACGTTGCAACACTTGTTGCAGTTTCCGAGCATACTGGAACAAGGCATTCCGGTCGGTGACTTCTAGCAATAAACCAAACAAGTCACTCGTCGGATGGAACGTCAACAGCTGTTTGGCATGTTGGGACAAACGTTTGGCAAGCGCCTGTAACAATTGATCCCCTACATGTGTCCCGAAAGAATCGTTGATGACTTTAAATCGGTCAATATCAAATAGGATGAGTGAAACGGGAATTTCGTCGGATGCTTTTGAAAATAATGTCTGACCTTCACGGAGAAACCCTCGTTTATTCAGCAGATGTGTCATTTCGTTATGATGGACTAAAAAATCAAGTTCCTGTTCGAGATGTTCGGTTTCCGTAATATCGGTACCGATGAAAATATGTTGGAAACGGACACCGTTTACGTCATAAATCGGAATCAAAGTGGCATGAAACACTTTTTTAGACTCATCCTGGGTCGATATCGATAGCTTTCCGGACCAAGCTTTTTTCTTCTTGATTTGGGAGCGGATCATGGGGAGGACCTCTTCGGACGAATCTAATAATATCGCCCAAGGTTGACCGAGCAACAGGTGTGGACAAAATCCCGTGACATCCGTCAAATTGGTATTGGCATATTGAATCGTTCCCCGTGCATCAAATATTGCGACACAAGCGATTTGATCAAACGCATATCGTAAATCCATCAATCCTTGAAATAATGGTTTGCTTCCGTTCTGTTGACTGGAAGAGGGAAGCTGACAGAAAAAAGCACCTGCGGGCTCATTTTTTTCGTCAAAGAGCGGTGAGATGAGCAACATGGATGTTGAACGGTCACCTGATTTATGCAGAAATGTTGTATTCGGTAATTGCATCGACTGTCGTTTTTCTAAAAATGAATGCCAGATTTGCCGACTAAACGCAGCGTCTTCCGGATTAAGGAGCGGAACCAGTTGTCCGGTAACTTCTTGTGCCGACCAGCCCCAGCAGGATTCGGCAGCCTCATTCCAAGAATGGACGGTTAAATCAACGTGTAAGATAAATGCAGGTAAAGGAAATCCTTGCATGACAGTTTCGTAGGAATTAATGGTCGAACGATCCATTACGGACGCACACTCCTTTTAAATTAACAGAGATGACGGTTCACTTGTCTTGTCTATTCCCAGTATATTCAATTTTCATGCGGATAAATCCTGTATTTCGTTTGAAGATTATCCGTAAGAATCTGTTATAATCATTATGAAAGCGTTTTCTAAGTGAAAAAGGGGGATTATTTATGAATCAGACAGAGAAAATCATCACACAGACAGAAAAATTTGGGGCACACAACTATCATCCACTTCCAATCGTCATCTCAGAGGCAGAAGGGGTTTTCGTTAAAGATCCAGAAGGACGCGAATATATGGATATGCTCAGTGCCTATTCAGCCGTGAACCAAGGACACCGTCATCCGAAAATCATCGAGGCACTGAAACGACAAGCGGATAAAATTACGCTGACATCCCGTGCATTTCATAATGACCAGTTGGGATTCTTTTATGAGAAAGTCGCACAATTGACAGGGAAAGACATGGTCTTGCCGATGAACACAGGGGCAGAAGCGGTCGAGACAGCAGTCAAGGCAGCGCGTCGTTGGGCTTACGAAGTTAAACAAATTCCAGGCGATGCCGAAATCATCGTTTGCGAAGGTAACTTCCATGGTCGGACAATGACAGCGGTCTCGATGTCGACAGAAGCCGAGTATCAACGTGGATTCGGACCACTCTTACCGGGGATTAAAACGATTCCGTACGGAGATCTGGAAGCACTTAAAGGCGCCATTACGGAAAATACGGCGGCCTTCATTGTTGAGCCGATTCAAGGGGAAGCGGGTATCCTGATTCCATATGAAGGTTTCTTGAAAGATGCCCAAGACGTCTGTAAAGAACAAAACGTATTACTCGTCTCAGATGAAATCCAATCAGGACTAGGTCGTTCGGGTAAATGGTTTGCTTCGGACTGGGACAACGTAACACCAGACATGTACATCTTAGGAAAAGCACTTGGTGGTGGCGTATTCCCGATTTCTTGTGTAGCTGCCAATCATGATATCCTGAGTGTCTTTAATCCGGGATCGCATGGTTCGACATTTGGCGGCAATCCATTGGCCTGTGCCGTGTCAGTCGCTTCACTCGAAGTACTGGAAGAAGAGAAGTTACCGGAACGCTCACTAGAGCTCGGAACATACTTTATGAACCGTCTAAAAGAAATCGACAATCCAATGATTAAAGAAGTTCGTGGACGCGGATTATTCATTGGTGTTGAATTGACAGAAGCGGCTCGTCCGTATTGCGAAGCATTAAAGGAAAAAGGTTTACTCTGCAAAGAAACACACGAGACAGTCATCCGTTTTGCACCACCACTCGTCATTACAAAAGAAGAGTTAGATTGGGCATTCGAACGGATTGAACAAGTCCTCGGTGTTTCGGTCGCACAGTAACAGTCCACTCCCTATCGGAAAGCGATAGGGAGTTTTTCGATTGATGGACCCCTAAGACTTGGATCAAATGATAGTGGAGTGATGTTTGAATCTGTTTCAGGTGGGAACATACTACTATGCGTTAAAAAAATAGGGGGTAATGAACATGTCACACGATAGCGGATTAAGCAAAAAAACGGATGGTTTAGTTGATAAAGTTGCTGGAAAAGCGAAAGAAGCGCTCGGAAAAGCAACAGGAGATAAGTCAACAGAACGTGAAGGAAAAAAAGATCAGCTTAAAGGCGATGCTAAAAAAACGGTTGGGAATGTTCAACAGAATCTCGAAGATACAAATCGTCGTTAATCTGTACCCAGTAAGGTCCCTTGGATATAGGGATCTTTTTTTATGAAAAAAATATGTATAAAGGTCTAGTCATTTAGATGTGTATGTGGAATAATAATAAATGTTAAAGCGTTTTCATCGTCATGTCATTATTTGTTTTTTATTTAAGAAAGGATGAAGTATATGTTGCAGTTTCTTCAACGAATCGGTAAGGCTTTAATGCTACCGATCGCCGTTTTACCAGCCGCAGGAATTGTCCTTCGACTCGGTTCAGCCGACATGTTGGATGTTCCATTAATGGTGGCAGCAGGTGGTGCGATTTTTGATAACCTTCCACTGATTTTTGCGATTGGTGTCGCGATTGGATTATCCATTGATGCCAGTGGAGCTGCCGGTTTGGCAGGGGCAGTCGGATATTTGGTCTTAAAAACGGGCGTCGACTCTATGAACAAGGATTATTCAAACGCTCAAATTCAGGCCAAATATGATGCGATTGCCGCCATTATAAATGACTCCTCGACAAAAGTGGATGGAGCGACCTTAAGTTCCATTGCCAATCAGGCTACCTTGGGGTCAATGGTCAATATGGCTGTATTCGGTGGGATTATTGCCGGTATCGTCGCCGGCTTGTTATACAATCGATTTTACAATATTAAATTACCGGATTGGTTGGCGTTCTTCGGTGGACGTCGTTTCGTTCCAATCATTACTTCGGCTGCCATGCTGGTCCTGGCATTCGTCTTCGGTTACTTGTGGCCGTTCATTGAAGATGGTATCAATAATGCGGGAGAATGGATGGTCAGTCTCGGAGCAGGAGGAGCCGCACTGTTTGGATTCTTCAATCGTCTGTTGATTCCTGTTGGTCTTCACCATGTATTAAACAATATTTTCTGGTTTGTCTTCGGTTCATATGAAAAAGCAGATGGAACGATTGCGAATGGAGATATCGCACGGTTCTTCGCAGGAGATCCGACAGCCGGTATTTATCAAGCAGGATTTTTCCCGATCATGATGTTCGCTTTACCGGCAGCGGCCGCAGCGATGGTCATGGCAGCACGTAAAGAAAATCGGAAAGCAGTCGCAGGAGCGATGATTGGCCTTGGATTAACGTCGTTCCTGACAGGAATCACGGAACCAATTGAGTTTTCGTTCATGTTCTTGTCTCCAGTACTATATGTCATCCATGCCGTGCTGACGGGTGTTTCAATGGCTGTCGTCAACTTACTCGGTATATTGCACGGATTCTCCTTCTCAGCCGGGTTCATCGATTATGTCTTGAACTTCGGAATCGCGACGAAACCATTACTTTTACTGGTCGTCGGTCTGGTATTCGCCGTCATCTATTACTTCCTGTTCTACTTCATGATCACGAAATTCGATTTGAAGACGCCTGGTCGTGAGGATGAAACACTTGTGACGGATGCAGGTCCTGTCACAGGAGTATCGGAAGATAAGTATGAGCAACAAGCAGCCCGGATTTTTGCGGGATTACAAGGAACGGAAAATGTCACATCAATTGATAACTGTGCGACACGTCTCCGTCTCCAGGTGAAAGATTCAACTATCATTGATGAAGCGGCGATTAAAGCCGCAGGCGCAAAAGGTGTCATGAAGATGGGCGCCAAAAATGTCCAAATCATTATTGGGACGGATGTTGAATTCGTCGCTGATGCGATGAAACGTCAAAAATAATGTTAAAAAACGACCTTTCCTGATTGATCAGGAGAGGTCGTTTTGACGTGGGACAGAACTGGTCGACTGTTTCAGGCTGCTGACATAAATCGGATAGAAAATCCCGATCAGAATAATGATGATTCCAATCCATTGAGAACCGGTAAGATGTTCACCGAGTATGAGGACAGAACAGATGACTGCAGTCGGCAGTTCTGCTGCACCAAGCAGTGAGACACTGGCAGGACTTAGGTGTGGAGCTCCCGCTGCGAATAACAACGGCGGTAAAATTAAAGCAAACAGACCAAGTGGAAGGGCATACCAGATCAGTCCTTGTTCGAAATTGGCTGCAGTCAAGAATGTCGTAGGCGGATACATGATCATGACGAACAGAAGTCCACCCGTCATCATGTAAAAACTCTTTTTAATGACAGGTACATGATTTGCGACCCGACCACTGGCAAGCAAGAATATTGAGAAACTGACGGCTGCTCCAAGTCCGAACAAAGTACCACGCACATCAAGAGCGCTGGAGTAAGCCGCGCTGGCTAAAATGGCACCACCAATCAACAGGATGGCAGATAAGAAATGGGAGCGCGACGGCAGACGTCTTGCAAGGATCGAATCAATCACGACGCCAATCCATGTGAATTGGAAGAGGAGGATGATTGCGACTGAAGCTGAAACGGTTTGAAGGCTTTGATAATACAAGTAGCCGGTTGTTCCACTTGAAATTCCGATTGCCATCAAAGTAAAGGCCGTTTTAGGACGGAGACGAAGGTTCTTCGACAACAGAGCTAAGATAAAAATCATCAGCCATCCGAAGAAGAATTGACTTCCGGAAACAGCGGCCGAGTCGAAACCGGCACCGTAAGCCAGTTTGACGATCGTCGATAAGACACCGTAACTAATGGCGCCGATTAAGACAAAAAGTGTTGCTTTTGAACGGTTCATACAGATTCCTCCATGTTTTAGAACGCACAAAAAAGGTTGCAACGGGGCCTTGTCCAGGTTTTTTGGACAGGGTTTGGTTGCAACCTGTGTGAGTTATTTAATGTTGAGTCCAGCCTTTTTGTAAAAGGTTGGCTTTAATTCATTGTAGCGGACGGTCAATTGATTGAAGGTTTTAAGTGCCTCTGTCGCTTGACGGGAAGTCCGGTTTAAATCAGCTGTTGCTTCATCAATCTTAACGAAGTTCGGTTTTTCGGTCAAGTAGGAAAGCACTTTCTTTTCTGAGTCAATCGTAGCCGCATAACGTTTTAAAAACGTATCAAAAGCCTTCTCGCGCTCCTTGAAGACATCGAGAAGAACTTTCCCGTCCTTTTTTGCTGCAACAGGTAACGAAGATAAACTATTCGCTAATTTTTTAAGATCCAACTCATCAAAAGCACGGGTACGGATTGTTTGTTCCTGTTTTAACAATGCGACACGATCTTGATTCAACGCGGCTAATTCATCCCGTTCATTTTGTGCCCGTTTAATGTCATCGGCCCCAGCTTCGAGGACGGCTTGATAGGTATTGACGGAAATTTCATCTTGGCGCGTCCGTTGCTCAGCGACAGCGGCTGCTTTTTGTTCGGACTTCGCTTGTTCTTCTAGCTGATCGTACATCGAGGAGGCGGGATCACTCGAGCAGGCACTGAGAATCAAGAAGGTGAGACAGGTCAAACAACTGGTGAGGATCATCCGTTTTTTAATCATGAAAGGAACTCCTTATAAATTAGAGAATTTTGCGAAATTATACGGGATATGAAAATCTTCATCATAGATGGAAAATTGATAGCCCTTTTTCTTTAATCCAGCGACAATTGCAGGTAATGCCCGCAATGTTTGTGGTTGTTCATGCAACAGGATGATTTCGACCGGATCTTCCGCTCGGCTAATAACGGTTTTTGCGACTTCCTTGGCACTATCTTTGTAGTACCAGTCCATTGAATCAATCGACCAATCCCAAACCCGAAGATGAGCCTGTTCGATTTCTTTTGCAATGGACTTGGTAATGCCGGGTGTTGATCCGTAAGGAGGACGTGTCAACAACGGGCTGTGATTCGTCAGTTGCTTGATTTGTTTTTGAACCCGGAGCATTTCGGAAACATACTGCTTTTTCTTATACAACGTGTCGTAATCATGTGTTTCACTGTGGGACCCGATATAATGTCCATCCTTTGCCATCAGGCGGACGACATCCGGTTGCTCATCGATGTTACTTCCGATCAGGAAGAAGGTCGCCTTGACGTCTTGTTCTTGTAATGATTTCAAGATGTCCGGAGTCAATGCGGTTGGTCCATCTTCAAATGTCAGATAAGCTACTTTTTTAGTAATTCCATTCCATTTCTCGACGCGTGCCTTGTCTAAGTTCGGAGTCGGAACTTCCCGCAAAGATTGGACAGATTTTACACTGACTTGTTGTTGTGTCGAAGTAAGGTACTGATAAACGATATAACCGCCAATCGGAAGAAGAATCAGCGCCAGCGTAATAAAAAGCTTAGCGAAATACTTTCGTTTTGGTTTTCGGTACCTTGGTCCAAGGCCGATTGGATTACCTGAGTTGTATGGATCCATTGATGTCTGAGCTCCTTTACGGAAAATCTTATGAGTTAAATGTAACATTTTGTCTGTTTCATTTGTAACAAAAATATTACAAAAAGATGACCGAAAGAGCTGTAATCTAAAAAAACGTTGTTAAAATAGAAACCGAAAAAGTTTTTTTAACAAAAAAAGAAGTCCATCCGTTATCGGAGACTTCTTTTTTCGGACAATTCTCGATCAGTGTTCTGTAACAGCACACTCATCACATTCTGTTTTATATGATTCGCACTGTTCATCCATTTCTTTTCCGCAATGAGAGCAGGTCTTGACCGGAAGTTGACGGTAAAACTCCGGAGAAGTTTCTTGGTAAAGGGGTTGTTCCATGATTTTGTTCCTCCTCTTAATATATGGATTTGGCAGCAAGAAACACTGAATTTCTTTTATTGTACTAGTACAGATAGATTATGTCAATTATTGTTTTATAACAGATGGAACATCAGCAAGTCTTGTCATATGACAGGTAGTGGAGAGGATGATACGATAACAAAGTAAACAGATGTACTTAAAGGGGGATCATTATGAATCAAACACTATCCGATACACTATCACTTTTGACAGAACGCCGTTCAGTTCGTCATTACGATGAGACAGTTACGCTTTCGCAGGAAGAAGTAAAAGAATTAATCGAATTGACGACAGCTGCGCCAAGTGCTTGGAACTTGCAACATTGGCATTTCGTCGCCTTCCATTCGGAAGAAGCGAAGCAGCAATTGGCTCCAATCGCTTACAATCAGCCTGCCATCAGTTCTTCTTCAGTCGTCATTGCCGTACTAGGGGATTTACAGGCAAACCGAAACTATAATCCGGTTTATGGTCCAGCCGTAGAAGCAGGAGGCATGACGGAAGACTTGTTCGACTCGATCAAAGGACAAGTGGAAGGAGCTTACCAAAGCGAGGCTTACGCGAGAGATGCAGCCATGTCAAACGCAAGTCTAGCAGCGATGCAACTCATGTTGGTCGCTGAAGCAAAAGGATTATCAACACTTGCGATGGGTGGATTCAATCATCAACTCTTCACGGAAACGTTTATTACAGATGAACGTTATGTTCCGGTCATGTTGATTGCCGTCGGGAAAGCAGTGGAAGATGCGAAAAAACGTCCGGCCCTTCGTCTGCCGGTCAATCAAGTCACGACAATTCTATAAGTAAATGTGAAGGGGCCGACTCGAAATCAAGTTTCGGTCCCGTTCATTTTTATTTTTAATTTTTTTAGAAAAGTACTTGTCAGATGGTTAGTTTCTTGCTATATTAATACATGTCCTAGCAAGTACATAACGTACTGCATCATGATTCTGTAGCTCAGCTGGGAGAGCGCTACCTTGACAGGGTAGAGGTCGCTGGTTCGAGCCCAGTCAGAATCATACTAAAAACCCGTTCATCCTTGGATGAGCGGGTTTTTTTGTTTTAATCGTTGGATTGAAGTTCATCTTCTGTCACCCATTTATGATTCTTAATCTTTTTTCCGCCAGTCGTCGGTTTAAAATCAACCATATACACGGTTGTTTCATCGGCTTGATCAATAGTCGCTTTAGCCCCATCCATGCCTTTCATGTGATCTGCCGCTAAAGTCACTTTGTCACCTGCTTGTAACTGTGATTCCGGAACCGGTTTAAGTTCTTCCTGGATCACCCATTTATGATTGCTGACTTTTTTTCCTCCGCTTGTTGGTGTAAAGCTGACTGCATATACTGTCGTATCAAATGAATCGACGATGGTTGCTTCTGCCCCGTCCATGCCTTTCATATGGTCCGATGACAAAATGACGTTTGCACCGTCCTTAAATTTTGGATTTTCGGCTTGTTTTAGTCCGGCCGGAATTTTTCCGTCACTTGAATGCATCATTCCTGCATGGGAATCATTCATGTTATCGTGCATGTCATTTGAATTAGAGGAATTTGAATCCGATCCGCAGGCAGCTAAACCTAGGACAGCAGAAAGAGCAAGTGATGTAACGAATAGTTGTTTTTTCATAAAAAAATACCTCCTGTAGTAATCTGGTTATGTCACTACTATACCCGTGTTTCGTGCAGAAACCGTGCAGAAAGAGTGACAATTCAATTGCCTGACTGAACGAGTCTTTGAAAAAGTGTATCGTAATACTGAAGGGAAAGAAGGGGGCAGGACATGCGACATATTTCGTACTATATTGGTTTACTTTTTTTGACTGCGATTCTTGTCATCGGCGGTATTCTGTTCAGTACCCTCTATTTAAACCTCGTGAATCAAAGGACGGATGAAGTGGTCCTCGGTTTGCTGAACCGGGGGAATACACACCGCGATGTCCTTGAGAAATCATTTCATGCAGAAACGTTGGAACATGTCAGTTTGATGGAATCGGCATCTGAATTTACTGTCGTGATTACGGATCAAAAAGGAAAAATTTTAAAATCTTCGCATCCTCTTACTCCAAAAATGACAGAAGAACTTGTCCATACGGAATTTCAAACGCAACGAAAAGATCGGATTTTACAATCTCAAGCGGAAGCGAACGGTTTTTTAATAACAGATAGTCCAATCACGATTTCAGGTGTTCATCGTGGACATGTCTTCATGTTTGCTCCGGAAACATTGATTCAACAAGTCGTCAATCCGTTAAGGCAACAATTCATTCAAGTCGGTATCATTGCTATTCTCCTGTCGCTTGCGACTGTTATGTTATGCACACGATTGATTTCAAGACCACTCATTGAGATGGAACGTGCGACCGCCCAGTTGAAAGAAGGAAACCTTGACGTGGATTTACCGGTGAACCGTTCAGATGAGCTTGGGGCACTGGCACGGTCCATCACACAATTGGCAAAAGATCTCGATTTCTTGAATCGTGAACGGACGGATTTTTTAGCAAATATCTCCCACGAACTCCGAACCCCGCTGACCTACATGAAAGGATATGCTGACATATTACATCGCCCAGACTTGCCGGAATCTGAAAAAACAGCCTATTTGTCAATTATCAAAGAAGAAAGCGATCATTTGAGCACATTGATTGAACAGTTGATGTTACTGGCACGTTCCGATACGAATGCATTTTCAGTCGAACGGTTGCGACTTTCACTCGATGACTTGATTGTCTCGACGACAAAGAAAATGCGACCTGCGATTGAAGAAAAAGGACTGCATTTTCATGTATCGGGGGAACCAGTAGAGATAGTAGGAGATGAAATTCGGCTCAAGCAAGTGTTGGTGAATCTCTTGGATAATGCCAGGAAATATACAGTAACCGGCGACATCATCGTCCGATACGGCAGGAATGAAACAGGACCGTATTTTCAAGTACGGGATACCGGAATCGGTATCAGCGAAGAAAGTTTACCTCATGTGACAAAACGTTTGTACCGGAGTGAACCGTCACGATCGCGAAGTCGAGGCGGATCAGGACTTGGATTGACGATTGCGTCAGCAATCGTTCAAGCACACGATGCAACATTAGATATCAAGAGTCAAAAGAATATTGGGACGAGTGTGATGATTCAATGGAAGGAGTGAAGAGATGGCTCGAATTTTAATCGTTGATGATGAACAGCGGATGCTTCAATTGATGAAGTTATATCTGGAACCATATGGTCATACGTGTCATTTGGTCGATTCGGCCGAAAAAGCGCTCGAAATCGTCAAAACGGTTCCCATTGATTTGGCTTTACTTGATGTCATGATGCCCGATATGGATGGATGGACGTTATGTGAAAACATAAGACGAATGGTTGATTTTCCAATCATTATGGTGACAGCGCGGAACCAAATGGAAGATGTGTTACGGGGACGCAAAGTAGGGGCAGATGATTATGTGGCAAAACCAATTCATGAAGGCGAATTATTGGGACGAATCGAACTATTGATTGGTCGAGAAAAGCGGGAACAGTATACATTTCATGGACTGCAGTATGATGTCGCAGGGTATCACTGTACATTCAACGAACAAAAGATTTTACTGACGAAAACAGAGTTTCAACTTTTAGGAAAGCTCCTGGCGTCCGTGAATGGTATCTTATCAAGAGAACAATTGGTTCTGTCACTTTGGGGCGACGACCAATCGATTGAACCACGAACTATCGATTCTCATATGCGTCATCTTCGTGAAAAACTGCGCCGTTCTGGTTTTCCAATCGATGAGTACTTGGAAACTGTCCGAGGTGTGGGTTATCGTTTGCTGGAGCAGGCAAAAAATAGCTGAAAGGGGAGTTAATATGACAACGACGATTTATCTGGTTCGTCATGCGCATTCGACCTATTCTACAGACGAACAAGCGCGTCCTCTATCGGAACAAGGTAGATACGATGCGGAACAATTGACGACGCTTTTTAAAGGGATTAAACCGGACCATATCTACGCGAGTCCGTACCGACGAGCTATTGAGACGGTCCAGCCTCTAGCGGCACAATACGGATTAGTCATTCAAGAAACAGCGGCTGTTCAAGAACGGTTATTGGCACCGGGAGAACTGTCGGACTTTCAACAGGCTGTCGGCTACGTCTGGGAACATCCGGATGAAAATCCGTATGGAGGTGAATCAAACGTTACGGCACAACAACGGATCGTTCATGAAATCAAACAATTGTTGAAAAAACATAAAAATCAAACCGTCGTCATCGGAACACATGGAAATATTATGGTGTTATTGATGCAACACTTTGATCCGACATACGGATATGATTTCTGGAAAACGTTAAAAATGCCGGCTGTCTATCGAATGATATTTAAAGACGGAGTCTTCCTTCATATTGAAGAAGTCTGTCAGCACAACTAAAAAAACAGGAGATCGTCCCTTCACTGAAGGGACAATCTCCTGTTTTGATTATGCCTTTACATTTTCATGTTTTTGGATTAAATCAGCTGTCAGCTGACCCGATAAAGTGACCATTGGGACACCACCACCCGGATGTGTGGAACCACCAACGAAGTAAAGACCTTCGTAAAGATCGCTCTTCGATGGAATCTTGAATCCACCGTTCTTTTTCCGATCGGCTGCCACGCCATAAATCGAGCCGCCGTTCGGACCGTATAGGGATTTCAAGTCTTCTGGTGTAAAGCGGTATTCAAATTCAATCGATTCGCGTAAATCAGTCAGTCCCATCCGTTCCAATTTATCGAGGACAACTTCACGGTACGCATCCCAATCAGTTTTGCTGTCTTGTTTCGTCAGTGGTGGCACGTGTGTCAAGACGAACAAATTATCTTTTCCTTCAGGAGCCTGTGAAGCGTCCGATTTAGAAGAGACACCGACATAAATCGTTGGATCTTCTGGTGGAACCCCATCCTTGAACATTTGGGCAAATTCCCGTTCCGGATCATCGGAGAAGAAGAAGTTATGGTGTTTCAAGTCTTTGTATTCGCGGTTAACTCCAAGTAACAGGACAAGACCGGAAACAGATGGCAAGAATGACTGATTTAATTTTTTAGCATGTTTTGGTCCTTTTTTCTCTGAAATGAGATGTTGATAGGTCGGAATGACCTCAAGGTTCGAGACGACGACATCAGCCGGATAAAATGTACCGTCTGTCGTTTCCACGCCGATTGCACGCTTGCCTTCTGTGACGACACGTTCGACAGGTGTGTTGACGTGAATGGTTACCCGGAGTTCGTCAAGCACCGTCTTCATGGCACGGGCGATATTGTACATACCACCTTTGACATAATAGATGCCGAGACCCATCTGAACGTAAATCATTTGATTGAAGACAGCAGGAGCTTCGTAAGGGTTGGAACCGACATACATGACCATATAGTTAAACAGTTGCTCCAGGTATTTGTTGTTCAAATGTTTTTTTGTACCGCTTGCTACTGTATTGAGAGGGTCCATCTTAAGTAATTCAGACATCGTATGGTATTTTTTTAAGTCCTTTAAATCTTCGAGACTGTATTTGTAGAAACTATCCAAACACAGGTCGTACATTTTTTTGGAATAACTGAACAGTTCGACGAAATCTGCTTGGTCGGAAACTTTTTTGAACTCTTCCAGCATGCCTGGAAGATCGCCTTTGACGTCAAGTTGTGTCCCATCTTCGAAGAAGGTCCGCCATTGCGGTTCGATGCGTTCGATTTCGAGATAGTCGTCGAGTCGACGGTGAACACTCGTAAACAATTGCTCGAGTACCCAAGGCATCGTCAAGATAGAAGGGCCGGTATCGAACGTAAATCCTTGACCACTGCGTTGGTTTAATTTACCGCCAACGTTTCCGTTTTGTTCTAGCATCGTGACTTCATAACCGTCTCCTGCGAGGCGGATTGCGGCTGACATACCTGCTAAACCTGCTCCAATGACGACTGCTTGTTTCTTCAAAAAAATCACATCTCCTTATGTCTTAGTAGATAAATGGAATCAAACGTTTTCTTCTGCGGGCCCAGGCAGTGTAAGTAGGACCAAATCCTTCCGTCAACATCCGTTCCTCGATTCGAATGCGGTGAAGCAAAGCGATGAACATCAGGACGCCGGCACATAACGTGACGAGTAAGTTCCCGAAGTATAACGGGAAGCCTAATGTGATAAAAAACAGACCGGTATAGAGGGGATGGCGTAGTGCCCGATAAGGACCCGTGCTGACAAGCTGATCGCCTGGATTGACAGTGACGTGGCGGGTGAACTGATGCTTGAGATGATAAATCCCCCAGTACCGCACAGCGACACCGGCAGTTAACAGAAACAATCCGATTTCGCGTGAAAAAGAAAGGGCGGTTGAATCACTGAATACAACGGAGAAGAGGATGGTGGCGATTAATGTAGCTAAAATCCAATAAAAACTTCGCCGTTCTTCGAGTGGAGAAGGTTCCTTCTTACGGTTTCGGAAAAGAAACAATTCCAGTAACCAAAGAAGAGAGATGGCGATGAACACTTTGTCTAAAATGGTCATAAGATTCGCCCCTGACTGATGCCAATCATTATTATTTAAAGAAAACGCATACAAGAAATGTTTACCCCAAAAAACAAAGATTCAATCCTCGTATCTGACGGGGGAAGCTCTTTTAAGAGTGGGAGAATTAATTCATTTTGATTACACCCTGTACAAAAAATGGTGACGTTTTGAAATGAATGTTATTCTAAAATCTAAGATTAATTACCCTGTTTTGGAAAAAAGGAGTTTTAAGAGATATGAAAAAATTAAAGAAAACGGTGATCGGGTTGCTGGCGATCCTCCTGTCACTTGTCAGTTTTTCACTGGCAGCAGAAGCATCCAGTTACCGTCAAGCGAAAACACCGCTCAATCTTCGAAGCGGGGCTTCGACAACTAAAGCAGTCGTCGCAGTCATTCCGACTACTGTCTACGTCAACGAGATCAGCCGACTTGGGACATGGTCAAAAGTCCGTTATGGAACACAGACAGGGTATGCGAGCACAAAATATTTGCTGACAGATCAACAAATCGGCGGATTACGCATCGGCAAGACACTAATCGTCAATCCCAATCTTCCGTTACGATCGACGTATGCACCTGGTGAAAGTACGGTCGCACGGGCAGCATTTGAAAAAATGAGACGGGCTGCCAAAGCTGAAAGCATTACGCTTGTCGCATTCAGTACATACCGTTCTTATGCGTATCAAAAGGCATTGTTTGAAAAGTATGTCGCACGGGATGGTTTTGAGAAAGCCAGTACGTACAGTGCACAACCGGGAAAAAGTGAACATCAGACAGGACTGGGCTTTGATATCGGAGGCGCCGATTCATCGAAATATGCAAAGTTCAGCTTTTCAACTACAAAAGAAGCGAAATGGCTAGCTGCCAATGCGCACCGTTACGGATTCCATCTTCGTTATCCGCTCGGAAAAGAATCATGGACAGGGTACACGTATGAAAGCTGGCATTTCCGTTATGTTGGGGCAACGCTTGCGGCGCAGCTGAAAATGACCGGATTGACAATGGAAGAATATTATCAATTAGAACCTGGTAAACCGGTCACACCGTAACAGGTTTCGTTTTAAGCTTTAAATGGTAAATAAATGGTGTATTCCTCATCGTCAGTGGTGGCAATCTGTCTTTTGCGAAAGAGGTGGGAAGTTGTGGCGAAAAAAGAAGAGAAGCACCATATCATAACCTTTACATTTGAAGAAGAAGCGACCTCGTATCAAGTATTTAGTGAATTAAAAAAATACCATGCGAATGGTCAAGTCGATTTTGAACAGATCGCTGTCATTAAACGAAGTGAGAGCGGAGCTTTTTCCTTTGAAGATGCCGTCGACTTGAGCGGTTCCAACAAAGCATTTAAAGGTTCGTTGATCGGTATGGCAGTCGGGATTCTCGGAGGACCTTTCGGCATTCTGCTAGGTTCGATGACCGGGATGCTGATTGGCGGTTCGAAAGACTTAAAAGAGAATCAAGCCGTTCAAGAAACATTCAAGCGGACACTTGGTGTGATTCCGCCCGGTAAGACGGGAATCATCGCAATTGGGGAAGAATTCGAACCCTCCGTACTGGACGGACTTGTCACTAAACACAATGGAACGATTGATCGGACAGATGAATTGCTTGAAAAATAATCAAAAAAAATCCTTCCCTCATGAAGAGGGGAGGATTTTTTAGGTTAAGATTGACGTTCTTTTTTGACCTTTTTGAAGAAGAAGAGCTCATAGACGACAGGGACGATGATGAGCGTCAAGAGTGTTGACGTCGTCAATCCGCCGATGACCGTCAAGGCGAGCCCTTTTGAAATCAGGGTACCGGATGACGTCGTCAGTGCGAGCGGAACAAGCGCCATGATCGTAGCGAATGCCGTCATCAGGATTGGACGAAGTCGTGTCTTACCGGCCTCAATCAACGATTCCCGAATCGGAAGTCCACGTGTGATGTTCTGACCAATCCGGTCAACAAGCACGATCGCGTTGGTCGTGACGATTCCGATCAGCATCAGGAATCCGATCATGACACTGACAGACAATGGTTCGTTAGCTAAGAACAGCGTAACGAGCGAGCCAATCGGAACGAAGATGAGCGATGAAAGAATAATGAACGGAATCCGTGCTTTTCCGAACGTGATTAACATCGTCAAGTAGACGAGACCGATTGCAACCACGATGGCGATCCCAAGAGATTGGAAGATTTCGACCGTGTCATCATTTCCACCGCCACTTGTTAAGGAAACACCGTCTGGCAAGTCGATTTTTCCGACAGCGGCTTTGACGTCACTGGAGACCGTTTGAACGTTATCGCCTTTGACTTGACCCGAAACGCGGGCGTACACTTTTCCATCCAGTTTCTGAATCGATGTGAACGTCTCAACTTCATTAACAGTCGCGACATCTTTTAAGGCGACAGGGCCAGCGGCAGAGAAGAGCTGGACGTTCTCAAGATCTGCTTTCGACGTCAAATCTTCTTTATAAGACAATTGAACGTCCTGATCTTTGTCATCGAGATTGAGCGTACCGACTGTGACAGGTTTCGTTTGGTCGTTGACCGTACCAAGAATCTGGAAGCCGGACAAACCACGATCACTGGCTTTTTCAGAATCAATTTCGACGAGGAATTGTTTTTGTTTCTCGCTGAAGTTATTCGTGACATATTTTAAATCGTTGTTTTTATTCATGTTGTCTTCGACCAGCTTGGCAGCTTTTTGGAGCGCTTCTAAATCAGTCGAGAACAAATCAACATCCACATTATTGTTGGATGGGGGACCACCTGTCGACAGCTCAGCAACGCTGATTTTAACGTCGACATCATCTTCTTTTGCGATATCATCCATTTTTGTTTCAAGGGATTTGATCGTTTTTTCGACATCAGCCCCGTCTTTTAAGTTCAAGAAGTAGCTGGCTTTGTTATCAAGGCGCAACCCGGTCGTGAAGTCACGTGCTCCAACGGATGTCGTGACATCAGCAATCGCTTTTTCCTGATCGAACATTTTTTCCATGTTGAGCGAAACCTCACTCGTTTTCTCAAGCGATGTCGCAGCAGGAAGTTCGAGTGAAGCGGTCAATGTTTTTGAAGCTTCATTCGGAATGAACGTAAAGCCGAGTTGCGGTACGATGGCAAGCGAACCACCGAGTAACAAGAAGGAAACGACTAAGATAATCGCTTTATGCGACAATGATTTTTCAATCAGTGTGCCGTACCAGCGCTGTAAGACGCCTTCTTTTTCTTCCGCTGGTACCTTTTTAAAGGCGAACTTCGCTAGGATCGGTACAATCGTAATCGCGACAAGCAGGGAAGCGAGTAGCGAGAAGATGATGGTCAAGGCGAACGGTAAGAAGAATTTACCTGTGATACCGCCGACAAAACCGATTGGCAAGAAGACGACGACGGTCGTAAGCGTCGAAGACGTGATAGCCTTTAAAATCTCTTTCGTTGATTGTTCGATGACTTCATTTGTCATACCACCATCTGATTTTCGGACCCGCCGGAAAATATTTTCAATGACGACGATACTGTCATCGACGACCCGGCCGACAGCGACTGCCATACCACCGAGTGTCATGATATTTAATGAAATATCCTGCCAGTTCAAGAAGATGGCCGCAATCAAGAGTGACAGCGGAATCGAGACGATTGCGATGATGGTCGCCCGGATATTCCGTAGGAACAGAAGGACAGCCAGTGAAGCGAATAAGGCACCGAGTAATCCTTCTTTTACAAGCGTAGCGACGGATTCTTCGATGTCTTTCGCAGAATCAATTCCAATCGTATAATCGATTTGGTCATCATATTTGTTTAAGATTTTTGTGACGCCGTCGGCAATTTCAACCGTATTGGCATCTTGTTTTTTTGTAATTGCCATTGATAGAGAATCTTTTAAATCATAACGTGTTTTTTCACTTTGCTTCGAGACTGCTTCGATGGTAGCGATGTCTGAAAGACGAACCGGTTCAGCCGGTTTCGTTTCTTCTGTTGGAGCACCGGTAGCACCTGTTGCACCAGCCGGAGGTCCTGATTGAGCAGGTTGACCCTGGCCGCCTGAAGCAGCACCAGAAGAGACACTTGACGTGAGTTGGAGATTTTTTAATTTATCCAAGTTTTCCAGTTTTTCTTCGACCCGGATCGGAATCTTCGAATCGCCTTCTGCGAGCTGACCAGACGGGAAGGAAACATACTTGGCATTGATTTGTTCTTTAATGCTTGATAAAGATAAACCGGCAGCTGTCGCCTTTTTATTGTCGACAGTAATCTGGACCAAATCATCTTTGTAGCCACCAACCGAAACACTGTTGATGCCCGGAATTTTATTAAGTTCCGGTTCGATTTCATTTTTTAGAAGCGACTCAATCTCTTTTCCATCTTTACTAAAGAAGGAAATATTGTAGATCGGGAACGATCCAAATGAGAAGCGGTTCAACTTCGTTGTTGCTTCTTCCGGAAGGTTAGCATCCTGGATGGCAGCATCGATTTGTTGTTCGACCTTGTCCATATCGGTATCAAATGGGAATTCGATATTGATGATCCCGATACTTTCGTAAGCAGAGCTCGTGATTTTTGTCGAGCCCTCGATTCCTTTCAGTGCTGTCTCGAGTTTTGAGACGACCTGTTTATCGACATCATCCGGAGATGCACCTGGATACACAGCTTCTACTGAAATTTGAGGAAATTCAATTTCAGGAAACTGATCCACTTTAAGCTGAGAAAACGAATATACGCCGCCCAAAACTAGTAAAATAGCAATAATAAATACAGCGACAGAGTTCTTTAAACTAAACCTTGTTAAAAAATTCAACAGTTACCCCTCCTTTATTTTATATGTGCTTATTTACATAGTAGAGGACGAAACGAAACCCTGCAACTTTGAACTGCAGAGCAGAAATAAAAAATATAATGAAAAAATCATAGAAAAGTCTTTACAGTTTTCAATATGTTGCTATAATAAACATATACCCAGAACACACGATCATGATTCTGTAGCTCAGCTGGGAGAGCGCTACCTTGACAGGGTAGAGGTCGCTGGTTCGAGCCCAGTCAGAATCATACCGAACTCCCGTTCATCACACGATGAACGGGAGTTTTTTCGTATAAAAAGCTGTTCCCTCATATAATGAAGGAACAGCAAGGTGATCACTTATTGAATTTCTAATCGAAGGTCACCCATTTTTGTCCAACCAGCCATCGTAGTCATGCGATAAAAGACGAGCGTCAAGATACCAGGAAGGACGACACCGGTTGCGAAAAAGATGAGGAATGCATTAAAACCTTGATTAACGAAGATATTGAG
Source organism: Exiguobacterium sibiricum 7-3 (assembly GCF_000620865.1). Classification (NCBI taxonomy): domain Bacteria; kingdom Bacillati; phylum Bacillota; class Bacilli; order Caryophanales; genus Exiguobacterium; species Exiguobacterium artemiae. The sequence continues at coordinate 2,494,398 of NZ_KK211190.1, read as the reverse complement.
TGGGGCAATCATTGAATTTAATCCAAGACCCGCAAGTTCATAAGGAACTTCAAGTGAAAGAACAAGTGTTGCGATGGGCGCGGAAATCATCGCAGCCAGGAAAGGTGCGACGACAAGGCGCGGATTCTTCACGATATTCGGAAACTGAACCTTTGGTGTGACGAAAAACGAAGCGATCAAACCGCCGGGATCCGTTTGACGATATGCCATCAATGTAAATCCGACAAACTGAGCCGAACAACCGATTAAGGCGGCGGCACTGGCGACCGGGTCAAGTTGAAGTGCGATGGCGAGTGCAGCAGATGAAGCAGGTGACATCAATAAGACACTGAAGATAAGAGCAATAACAAGTGATGTCGCAATTGGTGAAGACTCGACGGACGCAGTGACCATAGCGCTGAATCGTGTGAGTAGAGGAGTTGTGACGGCAGCGGCAGCAAGACCAGTAAAACCGCCGGCAAGAACAGCACTAACCGGGATGGCCATCATGTCGAATTTTGTTTTCCCTGTCATTCGTTTTCCGACGAAGACGGCAACAGCAGCTGCGAGCAACGCACTGATTGGCTGCCCCGGTACGAGGACAAGGCCGGCATCCGTCGGCTGAAGTGCGGCTCCGCCAATTGTAGCGGCAATCATCGCACTGAATAAGACTAATGTGTTTCCGCCAAGCTGATAAGCAATCCCGGCTCCAAGTGCTGGGGCGAGTAAGACTTTGGCGACGCCGCCGATTGTCAGTAACATTTCAATATGTAAAAGGTTGCCGAACGTCTCAATCAATAATCCTACCCCTAACGTCACTAACACCGCATTTGCCATCCCGGCAGATACCTTTACCATTCGATCCATCGCATATTCCTTCAACTCACTCATCCTCTCTCTATTTACTTTGCCATGAAAAAAACCTATCCGGTATCGGATAGGCGCCATCATTCCTGCGGGCGCCTCATTCGATGCATCGAAAGGAGGGCCCAAAATCAATTCCGAAAATCAGCGGAAAAGGTTTCAGTCCCTCGAGCATAGAATAATCAGTCGGCCAGCAATTTGTTGTGCATACATAAAGTGATTCCCCTCTCAACGAATTTTTCTAAGCCTAACACGAGTGAAATTAATAATCAATATTTTCTGACAATTTATTTTTGATGATTTTTGGACTTGAAATCAGGGGAAAGACAGGAATGGCATAAGATTAGCATTGGAGGCGTTTTCATGAAATTTGCAGTCATTACAGATATTCACGGCAATGCAACGGCATTAGAAGCAGTTTTAAAAAGAATAACGGAAGAAGCAGATGTCTCAGAAATTTTCTGTCTCGGAGATTTGATTGGTATCGGACCACAAACGAATGAAGTCATCGAAATTGTGCGGTCGACACCACGAATGACGACGATCAGCGGAAATCATGACGAGAATGTACTTGCGTTGATACATGGTCAAAAATATCCGGATAGTTACCGTCATGCGAAAAACCATCACCAATGGATTGCCGATCAGTTAACACCGGTCAATCAACGTTTTTTGGAGCAACTCCCAAGAACCGTCCGAAAGACATTTTCGAAAGAGGAAGCATTGTTTACACATTATGCGTATCTGGATGAACAGAAACCAATCGGAGAGGAACCATTGGCGGAAGCGGTTGACGGAACTGTACAATCCTTGCCGAAGCTGTTTAAAGGACACCAGGCGAGCCTGATTTGTTTTGGGCACCATCATCCGAAACAAGTAATCCGGGCAAAGGGCGTGACTTATTTGAATCCGGGAGCACTCGGCTGTCAGCCGGAAGCTGTGGCACCATTCGCCTTAGTCGAGCAGAACAACGGAGAATGGAAAGTGGATGTCATTGAAGTGGCATATGATGATCGACCGTACTTAGAAGCGTTTAATGCGGCACCGATGCCGGAAAAAGAACTGTTGCGGAAACTTTTTTTAGGCGGGAGAATATGAAAAAACGACCCGCTTGAAAAAGCACGAATCGTTTCGTCAGGAACACTTGTATTATAAAAAGCGACTTGTAAGAACAAGAATTAAAGGGACAGCGATCAGTAAAAGTCCGATAATCCGTTTCGTCCGGCTTCGTTTCCATTGAAAAGCGAGCGCAAGAAACGGAGATACAAGAAATCCGATAAATAAGGTGATCAATGTCAAAATAAAAAACAGAAAGTCTGTTTTTGAACTGGTGCGGGTATACGATTTCCACATATCGACGAGGGAAACAATGACGTAGACCAGTAAAGCTAACGTAAAGAGAAAATTGGACAGTAAAAGTTGAGACAAATAAAACACTCCATTCGAGTACGATTTAGAATCCATGACATAAAACAGCCTCTCGATATCACGAGAGGCTGTTTTATTATAACAATTTCAACATCGCTTGACTGATTGTTTTTAAATCAAGCGGTTTTCCAATCAAAGGCCATTCAGAAATCAAGGCAATGTACGTCTTGAACAGTAAGAAGGCAGTCACTGCGACCGGAACTTCAGGAGAACGTTTTTCGAGTTCTAACCGTGTTTTCAGTAGATTTTTGATATATTCGACGGTATGCTGCTCGATCCGAATCCGTAACTCAGACATCTCTTGGAGTTTCAACGTCTGGGTTTCTTGCGTGATTTGTAAGATAAACAGATGTTGCTGTTGATGATTGACGATTGCATCAATCATGGCCTGTTTGTTTTCTTCGACGGAAGCTGTTGTCGTGTAGGCATTTTCTGCCTCTGCTTTCATCTCTTGCAACACGCGTGTGACAAGAGATTCAAACAAATCGAGTTTACTTTCAAATAATTGATAGACGGTCGGTTTTCCGACATGAGCCCGTTTAGCAACCCGTTCAATGGTCGTTCCTTTATACCCGAGTTCAGAAAAACAGGCCATCGCAGCATCTAAGATTAGATGTTCTTTATCAGACAGTGTCATGGCGTTTTCTCGCTTTCGTCGAAAGAAGAATTCGTTTTCCGCCTAAAGCACCAGCGAAGCTGATAGCGAGAGCAGAAAACAGAATTAAACCAAGAACCTGACTGTTTGCGATGAGTGTGTCAGTAACACCGATTCCTAGTGCTTCACGGAAACCTGTGACCGAGTACGTCATCGGTAAGAAACGGTGAATGGTTTGGAAGAAACTTGGTGTCATTTCGACCGGGAACGTACCGCCGCTACCACCAATTTGCAGTAACAAGAGTAAGAAGGCACTGAATTGTCCAACCCGGCCAAAGAGCATTGTTAACGTAAAGAGCAACGTGATGAACGTCATCCCTGTTAAGGCAGCGAAACCATACAGCGCAGGGGTGCTTGCAACATCAGCATCTAGAACATAGACGATGGCGACGGAAGCCGCAATCCCTTGTAAGGCACCAATCGGTAAGATGATGGACAGTTTTCCGACGAGGAACCGCCATGTTAATGTCTCACCATGTTCAGGACGGATTTGATAAACGGAAGAGAACATCAAGGCACCGGCAAATAAAGCGATGCTGAGGATGTAAGCCGCAAGACCTGATCCGTAGTTGTTAACGGTTGAATAATCATGTTCTTTTAGGACGACCGGCTCAGCGAGCATGTTATCCCGATCATTTGATGGTTTGATAGTCGCATCTTTCGCGCCTTTACCGAGTTCCGTTTTTAGCGTGTTGGCGCCGTCAGCAAGTTTCGAGTTTCCGTCTGCCAAGCGTGAAGCTCCATCCGTCAGTTGACCGGCACCGGAAGAAATGGCAACGGCACCGTCTGACAGCTGACCGAGACCAGAAGTCAATTGACCGGATGCTGTACTGGCATCGTTCGCACCAGAAGCCAGTTGCTGTGCACCAGCCGTTAATTGCGTACTGCCGACAGCTGCTTTATGGACGCCGTCTGTATAGGCCGTCAAACCTTGAGTGAGCGTGTCTTGTCCTTGTTCCAGATTTTTGGCACCGGCAAGTAGTTGGGTTTGTCCTTGCTCCAGTTGTTTTGAACCAGCAAGTAGCTGGGTTTGTCCTTGCTCTAAACGTTTTGAACCGTCAAGCAGTTTTGCTAGCCCACCATCGAGTTGTGAGACGGCAGAAGCGATATTTTGACCACCAACCGCAAGCTGATTGATTTTTTCTGTTGCATCATTCGCTTTAGCGAGGCTTGCATCAAGTGTCGATTCTTGCTGTGCTAGATTTTGAACGTTTTGTTCCATCGTCGCGATGGATTGAAGCAAAGCACCTTTTTCTTCTTCCGTTAAAGTTTCAGATGAAGCAATGACTGCCTTGATACTAGCGACATTTGCTTCAAGTGCTTCACGACGAGTACTTAACTCTTGTTTTAACGTATCCGCCGCATCGTTGACTGCTACCAGCGAGGCATTGGCTTCTTGAGCCCGGGCGTTTAGTTGATCGAGACCGGCTGTGAACTCCGGCAAGTTATTATCGAGTTTCGACGCACCGGCCGAAGCTGTTTCGAGACCTTGACGGAGTTCCGTCGATCCGGCAGATGAACTTTCGAGACCTTGACGAAGTTTCGTCGATCCGGCAGCTGAACTCTCAAGACCTTGGCGAAGTTTCGTTGATCCGGCCTGTAAATCGGCTGACCCTTTCATTAACTTTCCACTGTTGTCATCGAGTTGGTTCAGACCGCTCGACAATTCACCGGATTTCTCTGCCAGTGTTTGTGTTCCACCACTTAACGTGTTTAGACCGCTTGTAAGCTGAACGGAACCGTCTGCGGCTTTCGTTAAATTCGTGGACAAATCGTTTGTACCACTCGTCAATTTTCCAAGGTTAGTCGTCAGTGTTTTAGCGCCGTCGGTCGTTTTTTTAGCGCCATCTTCGAGTTTGGCTGAACCTTCAGACGCATCTTCCAGTCCTTTGGCGATTTTTTTGAGTGATCCGAAAATCGCACTGCTATATTGTTTGGTTACGGATTTACGGATTTTTTCGTTTAATTGTTTAGCGGCAGCACTGGAAATCTGCGTACCGGAATAGTTCTTGGCTGGGTTCAGATAATATTCCAGCTCGATTTTTTTCGGGTGATCGTCGAGTAAAGTGGTCGCATTATGCGAAAACTTCTTCGGAATGACGACGGTCATATAGATATCACCAGCACGCAGTTGTTTGGCTGCTTCTTTGCGTGATAGATACTGCCAGTCAAAGTCATCATTTTTTTTCAGTTTTTTGACGAACTGATTTCCGATATCGATTTTTTCTCCCTCGAACTTCGTCGTCTTGTCTTCATTGACGACTGCGACCTTAATGTTTTCTGTCTTACCGTACGGATCCCAGAAAGCAGATAAAAAGATCGAGTTGTAAAGAAACGGGACGAGGATAAGTGCAAGAATCACGATGATCATCATCGGGCTTTTTAGTTTTTTCCATTCTGAGCGAAACATAAATCAAATCTCCTTCTTGAAACTAAAAACTAATTTAAGTTTCTGGTTTTGATGAATTTTACTCTACGCTTTTTTATGAAGGAAAGCAACTACTTAAGTGGATGAATTGCTGAGAAAAAGAATTGTTTCTCTTTTGTAATCATTCTAGACGAAAAAAACACCCAACCAATGCAGGAAGGATGCTTTTCAGACTTAAGGAATCAATAAAATTTTTCCGGTACTCTGACGGCTTTCCAAATAATCATGGGCACGTTGTCCATCTGAAAGGGAGAACGTGGTAGGCGTTGCGATGTGTAATTGACCGGATTCCAACCAACTGAACAGTTCACCGGCTCGACGAACACGTTCCTCTCGTGTCGTCAGAACGTTCCATAAATCACCGCCGGTCAGTGTTTTCGAAGTATCCATCAGGAACCTTGGGTCGACAGAAACCGGATCACCACCGGCCATGCCGTAAAAGACGACTGTCCCGTGTGTTTTCGTCACTTGAAAACTGTTCATCAACGTCGAGCCGACCGATTCATAGACGACGTCGACGCCGCGCTGATCCGTCAATGTTAAAATCTGTTCTACCCAGTCGTCTGAATATAAGAAAACATGTTCAGATCCTGCTTGTTTGGCGATGTCTGCTTTTTGCGCCGATGACGTCAAGCCGATTGGAATGGCGCCGTGTAAGCGGACGATCTGTGTCAATAATTGACCGACACCGCCGGCTGCCGCATGAATCAAAACCAAATCTTTCGGGCGGATCGTATAGCTGTCCCGTGTCAAATAGTGGGCGGTTAAACCTTGTAGCAGGGCAGATGCTGCCGTTTCATACGAAACGAAATCTGGTAAGGGAATCACCTTATCGACGGGCGCGGCAACGAATTCGGCGTTGGCGTTCGGGACATCAGCAAAGGCGACCCGTTGTCCGACTTGAAGGTCAGTCACAGCAGCACCGATTTGTGTGATGATCCCTGAACCCTCGTAACCGAGTAAATAAGGCGGAGTACCCTCTAAATGATAATTGCCTTTCCGGCGGTAGATATCGGCAAAGTTCAATCCGATGGCTTTCATCTCAATCAGTACTTCATTCGGCTGAATGTCAGGAGTCGGATGTTCTCCGTAATTCAAGACACTGGAATCTCCGAAGGTACGAAATGTAAGAGCTTGCATAGTAAATACACGTCCTTTTTTGTAGTTGTCAAAGGTAGTATAATTCACTCAAACAGAAATTCCTTTCAATATGCGTTACAGTAGGAGAAAAGAAGGTGAGATTGCATGAAAAAAGTCCTACTCGGTAGCATTCATTTTTACCAAAAAGTGATTTCACCGATGAAACCGGCGACCTGCCGATTTTACCCGACGTGCTCGCATTACGGGAAAGAGGCGATTGAAAAACACGGGGCCTTTAAAGGCGGTTATTTGACGACCCGCCGGTTATTGCGGTGTCAGCCGTTTCATCCTGGAGGACTCGATTTTGTACCGGAGACATTTGACTGGCGAGCTCCGTTACAACGGGAAAACCCGACAGAACATCAAAAATAATTCAAAAAGAGTCTGAGCTCGTTAAATGAGTTCAGACTCTTTTTTTAGATGTTACAGGTCACCTGTTAAAAATTGCGCTTTCCCTAGTCCGAAACTCCAGTCTGCTGCATCATTCTCGACGATCGAGACCATTAAATCGTCCGGAGAGAGTCCGCATGCGGCTTCCAATCGTTCAGCCAGTAAACGGTAAAGGGTCTGCTTTTTCTCTTCAGTCCGTGTTTTACTCGTTACACTGATGACGACGACCTGATTGGAGCGTGTCAATCCGAGTCCGGTATCCTCGATGATCATTTCATTTGCTTTATGCGTATGAACGATTTGGTAACGATCTCGTTCCGGCACGTCAAATGCTTCAAGCATTGCTTCATGTGCGGTATCGAGTAAAAGTTTCAGTTCTTCATCCGAGCGTCCTTCAATGACATCAAAACGTAGTAATGGCATATTCATCATCCTCTCTAATATGTAGAAGTACGGGAAGCCCCGTACTTCATGTCTAAGCTTATCTTATTCAAAGAATGGTTTGTATTGACGACGTTCGTGCATGACAGACAACCACTGGACTGTCGAGAACTCTTCAAGTACCCATTCGCCGTTGAAGCGACCGAGACCTGAGTCTTTTTCGCCACCGAACGGCATATGCGGCTCATCGTTGACTGATTGGTCATTGATGTGAATCATGCCTGTTTCAACCTGAAGTGCAAATTCTGTTGCTCGTTCAATAGAAGAACCGTGAACAGCACCGCTTAATCCGTAAGGAAGTGAGTTCGCTAGTTCGAGTGCTTCTGCGTCATCTTTGAACGGGATGATAACAGCGACTGGTCCGAAGATTTCGTTTTTAGCAAGCGGCATATCGTTTGTAACGCCTGTGACGACCGTAGGAGCAATGACGTTTCCATCTGCTTCACCGCCGACGCGGACTGTTGCACCCGCTGCTTTCGTTTTTTCAATCTCTTCCATGATACGATCGACTTGCGATTGGTTGATCAATGGACCGACTTGTGTACGTCCATTCGATGGATCACCAAATTGAAGTTCTTTAACACGTGCAACATATTTTTCAACGAATTCATCGTGAATCGATTGAGCAACCAAAATACGGTTTGTTGACATACAAATTTGACCTTGGTGGTAAAATTTGCTGTAAACGGCTGATTCAACGGCACGATCAAGATCAGCGTCATCAAGTACGACGAAGACGTTGTTTCCACCGAGTTCGAGTGCTGTCTTTTTCAAATGTTTCCCTGCGAGTTCACCGATGTGGCGACCGACTTCGGTAGAACCAGTAAATGAGATCAAACGTGGGACCGGGTGCTCGACGATCGAGTCGCCAATTTCTGATCCGCGACCGACGATGACGTTTAAGACACCTTTCGGTAAGCCGGCTTTTTCAAAGAGACTAGCAAAAATCAAACCGCCTGAGACCGGTGTATCTGTTGCCGGTTTAACGACGACAGCGTTTCCGATTGCGATTGCTGTTGCGATGGAACGAACGGCAAGGTGGAACGGGAAGTTCCATGGGCTGATGACACCGATGACACCGAGTGCTTTCCGGTAAATCCGGTTTTCTTTGCCCGGTACGACAGACGGACGGATTTCACCGTGCATCCGTAGTGGGAAAGTCGCAGCTTCTTTAACGATTAAGACAGATGCAAGAAACTCACCTTCTGCTTTGATGCGTGTACTTCCTGATTCCTTAATCAGCCAATCGACAATTGTTTCTTTCTCTTCGTACATGACTTTCAAAAATTCTTCGATTAAGGCTTGGCGTTTAAGTGCCGGCACTTTTGCCCACTCTTTTTGTGCGACTTTGGCAGATTGGTAAGCATCATCCAAGTCATCGTTATTAGCTGCTGAAATTTCAAACAGCGTTTCGCCTGTAAAAGGATTCGTATTTGTCATGTTGCTGTCACTTGCGCCTTTGCGCCACTGACCGTTAATAAAAATTTTAGTGAAGTCTGTATTGAGTGTTGATTCTGTATGTTGTTGCATAGCTTTTCATCTCCAATTCGTTTTGATAACACTTAAGTTATTCACGTTATGTGAAGAAGTAAAACACAAACCGACACTTTCACAAAGTGAATTGACTCGGCGGATTTTAAAAAGATTAGGCGAAGACGTTTTACTAGATGAAGAAACAGGAATTAAAAAATATATCGATATATTAGAGTGGAGTGGATGAAATGTGCAGAAGCTGAAGTTGGTTTACCGGGAAACGAATTGGTGGTGGCCGCTCCTTTATGGAGTAGGGGGAGCAATATTGACAGCGATTGTTCTATTGGTTGATCTGTATGCAAAAGAGCTGTTTCCGAGCGGCTGGAAAACCACACTTGGTTTAGCTCAAACCATTCATAGTGCGGTCTTCACCGGATTGTTGACGATGATGACATTTACGTTCTCGACCATTTTAGTCGTTCTGACAACCTATTCCTCACAATTTTCACCCCGCACCTTACCGAACTTTATTGAGAATCGGCAAGTCCAACACATTTTCGGGATTTTTATCGGCACGGTCACTTATTCCATCACGATGTTGTTTTTCATGCGACCGTCACTAAAAGACAGTGTAGTCGCTTCTGCCGTCGCAGTCGTCGTTGTCTTGATTGCAATCATTGCGTTTGTCGCATTCGTCCATATCGTCAGTCAATCGATTCGGGTCACGACCTTACTCGATCGTTTACATGAAGAAGGGCGTACATTGATTGACGAGCACGTTGAAGCGATAGAAGAAGGTCAATACCAATTGCTACCGGACAAGCAGACGAGTTATCCGTTTGACCTTACCGCTGCGCAAACCGGTTATTTACAAGCGATTGATTACGAATTGTTGATGAAGTCAGGTGGACATGTCGCGATTGATGTGACAATCGGGAGCTACATCACGCAGGGGCAACGGATTGGAAGTGCCGAACGAGAAAACGTGGAGCAAGGAATCCTCATCGGACCGACGCGTTCAGCCGAACAAGACTTTCCGTTTGTGATTCAAAAGCTCTCAGAAGTCGCGCTTCGGGCGATTTCACCCGGAATCAATGATCCAAATACAGCGCGCCATGCGATGCGGCAAATCGGTGACTTATTCAGACGGTACACCATGCTTCCGGACGGCAATCTCCTGGTGAGGGGGGAAGGATCTGCCACGGTCAAGAGGCTTGCATTTTCTGAACTGTTGTATTTAACGTTTTATCAACTCCGGCATTATGGTGAAGAAGACATTTCAGTTTTGGCGACGATGCTGGAATCGCTTGAAATCATGAAACGCAATGCGTTACCAGAGCACAAAGCGAGCATTGATCGGTTCATTCCGTTTGTTTGTTCGGAAGTCGACTGGTCTGCGTTGAATGAATGGGATCGTCAATATTTGGAACAGGCTCAAAAGACGGCACTCTCGTGAAACCTCTTGGAACGTTTTAACGTAATCAAGAGAAGAAAGAACAGCAGAAAGTAGGAGATTGGCATGACCATCATATTATGGAGTTTGATTGCAGTTTGTTTTTTAGCTGCTTTCGCAGGACTGGTTTATCCTGTCATTCCAAGTGCACCGTTACTCGTCATCGGATTTTTAATTTATGGATTTGGATTCGGCTTTACTGAGTTGACCGTCAGTTTCTGGGTTATTCAAGCGATTTTCATCATCTTGTTATTTACACTGGATTATTTGGTCAGTTCTTATACCGTCGACCGGCGGGGAGGTTCACAGGCTGCGAAAATTGCGACGACCGTCGGCTTGATTGCAGGGCCCTTTATCTTGCCGGGCATCGGATTGTTGATTTTCCCGTTTGTTTTTGCCATTTTAACGGAAAAAATCATCAGTAAAAAAACGTGGTCAGATTCTGTTTCAATCGGAATCGGGACCGTTTTAGGAATCTTGTCGAGTGCCTTGTTAAAAGGAATCGCAATGTTATTAATGATTGTCGTATTCATCATGTATGTCGTGTAATCAAAAAGAAAGATTATCTGCAAGTACACATTTTCCGAGAGTTCCGTTATAGTATGAATATGAAAAAGTAGAGAAGCTTGTTCATTAAAAACAAGCTTCTTTTTGATGGAGAAGACCGATAAGAAGATTGTCGGCTTAATTTAAATGGAGGTGAATCCCCTTAGTTTGGGGAAACGATTGGACAGTACACACGCAGTGGAGACATTCGATACAACAACGATTATCATTCGGCTTTTGATTATTGCACTATTAATTGTGTTGACCGCTTTTTTTGTCGCAGCAGAATTTTCAGTTGTCAAAATGAGAATGTCCCGAATCGATCAATTGATCACAGAAGGCAGTAAAACCGCGAAGACGGCTAAGAAATTATTAGACAACCTGGATTATTATTTATCCGCCTGTCAGCTGGGAATTACCGTTACGGCTCTCGGATTAGGATGGTTAGGTGAGTCGACGGTCGGTGCGATTCTTGCAATGGTATTCAAAGAGATTGCGCTTCCGGAGTCGGTCTCGACAGTTGTTTCCTTCACATTAGCCTTTTCCGTCGTGACATTTTTACACGTCGTCCTTGGAGAACTTGCTCCTAAATCGCTCGCGATTCAAAAAACAGAAGCCATTACGATGTTGCTTGCCCCGCCGCTTTACTGGTTCGGGAAAGTCATGAAACCTGTCATTTGGTTACTGAATGGATCTGCCCGTGTCTTCTTGCGCTTGTTTGGAGTCGAACCGGTTGGTCATGAAGATGCCCACTCGGAAGAAGAAATCAAAATCATCATGACCCAAAGCTACAAGAGCGGTGAAATCAATCAAACAGAACTGTCGTATATGCAGAATATCTTTTCGTTTGATGAGCGGATTGCGAAAGATATCATGCTCCCACGAACAGACTTGATTACGATTTCGAACGATGCATCGATGAAAGATATCATCGCCCTCGTCGAAGAATACCAGTTCACCCGTTATCCGGTTGCAGAAGAAGGCGACAAAGATAAAATCTTAGGTTTTATCAATGCGAAGCAATTGTTTACGGATCATATGGCGAACAAAGGGAAATCTTTAAGCTATTATGTGCATAACCTTCCGATTGTCTCGGAATACTCTCCGTTGCAGGATGCGATGTTGAAAATGCAGGTAGAGCGGACACCGATGGCGCTTGTCATCGATGAATACGGTGGAACAGCCGGTGTCATCACGATGGAAGATATCCTGGAAGAAATCGTCGGTGAAATCCGGGACGAATTTGATAAAGATGAAAAAGCAGATATTGAACAGATTCATGAACGACTGTACCGGATTTCCGGTCGTGTTCTGATTGATGATTTGAACGAACGGTTTAACCTGGGCATCGAAGAAGAAGATATTGATACGATTGGTGGCTGGGTCATGGCACAGGATACGGAAGTATCGAGCGGTCAGGAATTCCGTTATAAAAACCATACGGTCAAAGTCATGGAAGTCGACAACCATCAAGTTAAATCGATTTACTTGCAGTTACCTGAAAAAGAACCCATTACAGAAGAAATCGTTTGAACGTAAGGAACAGGACTACACTTCGGTGTGGTCTTTTTTGTTGGAAAGAACACCTTTGATTGTTTATTCTTCTCAAGACAGTGGTAATACAGTTTATGTGGCCAAAACAAGCTACTAAAATTAGCGGATAAAGGGGTTCTTATTCATGACGAAAACAATTCTTACTTCACGTGCAACTGCAGTAGGGGGACGCGATGGAAAGGTCGCCTCTGACGATAACGTAATCAATTTAGACCTTGTCATGCCGGGTACGAAAGGCAAAGAAGGCATTCCTACTTCAAATCCAGAACAATTATTCGCAGCGGGATACGCTGCATGCTTTGATGGGGCATTCAATTTGATGGCCCGCCAAGATAAAAAACGTGTCGAGACACGTACAAATTCTGAAGTCAGCTTACTCGAAGACGAAGAAGCAGGCGGCGTCAAAATCGCTGCTAAGCTTGTTGTTGAAGTAGTTGGCGTAACAGAAGAAGAAGCACAAGAATTACTCGAAAAAACACACCAATTCTGCCCGTATTCAAAAGCAACACGCGGTAACATCGATGTTGATTTGTCAGTAAAAGTGGTCGAGTCCTTGGACAACTGATTTTATGCTGAAAAGGGAGGGAAGTAAGATGGCTCCAAAGGGAACAGATCGACCAAACGAAAAGTTTGAAGATGAACGAAAACGTTTGACGGACAAGGAACTTGAGCTTTCACCCGAACAGCAAAAAGAAGTATTAAAAGGCAAGGATCAAATGCCGGATGATCCGGTGTCCTCACGAGACCGAGGATTCGATAAGTAACGTTAACTTTGATTTGGGGGATGAATAAAATGGGTAAAAAAGTAGCAGTCGTGCTTGCCGATCATTTTGAAGATGTAGAGTTTACCGGACCTGTCGATGCGTTAAAAGAAGCGGGTCATGAAGTAACAGTCATCGGAACAGAACGAGGTGCAGAATTAGTCGGAAAACAAGAAGAAGCAAAAGTGACAGTCGATGTAACAATTGATGAAACTTCTTCTTCAGACTTTGATGCATTATTGATTCCTGGCGGTTTTTCACCGGACTTACTTCGTGAAGACGATCGTTTCGTCACATTTACGGAAGAGTTTGATTCATCTAAAAAACCGATCTTCTCCATCTGTCACGGTCCACAATTGATGATCAATGCGAAGATTGTCAAGGGGCGTAAAATGACAGGATATAAATCAATTCGAATTGATTTAGAGAATGCGGGAGTGGCGTATGAAGACAATGAAGTAGTCGTCGATGACAACTTCGTGTCAAGTCGCCAACCGGACGACATCCCGGCATTCAATCGCGAAATGTTAGCAAAATTAGGATAATCGTTTTAAGTGAAAACGAGCGCACGTTGACTTTCAAGTCAATGTACGCTCGTTTTTTTTAGTTCTCCGGATAATCACAGAGTTCTGTGATGACGCCATGTGAATGCCTAGGATCCATATAGATCAATCGGCGGCCGAGCGGAGTTTGACGGTACGTATCTTCTAAAAATGTAATGCCCCGTTCTTTTGCTTCTAAAATGGCTTGATCTAAATCATCGACACGATAAGCAATATGGTGAACACCTTTTCCCCTTTGTTTTAAAAAACGGGCAATCGGACTTTCCGGGCTTGTTGGAGTCAACAATTCAATATGCGCATCTTCAAATTCGATGACAGCAATATTAGAAGCAACCCCGGGTGTCGGGTTACTATACTCGCGGATTAATGTTCCTCCCAAAATAGTCGTATAGAATGTGATCGCTTCCTGCATATCCCGAACAGCGATGCCAGTATGGTCCAAATGCATAAACAGTTCCTCCTTTACTTCGATAGTCATAGTGTGTCAAACTCTTTCCCAACAAGCAATGTAGAAGGTTCGATTGGAATGTCCGCATAGAGGCGAAAAGAGAACTTATCAAAAATGACATCTTCCTGAAATATAATAGAGGGAAAATGAATGCTATAATCAAAAACGTTCTTATAATTTTTAAAAAGTATTATTAAATTTAAATATCATCATTTAATTACTTAATATAAACCACACAGAAAAAGAGGGAATACTACATGAAAAAAACGTTCGCGTCGCTCATCGTTTCTGCACTTATTCTTTCATCGACTCCTCATTTCGTAGCAGCAGATGATTTAAGTGAACAAAAAGCTAAAAACGAACAAAAACAACAAGAAAATGCCAACACTCAAAAAAACTTAGAATCGTCTGTTAATCAAGAAGGACAAAAAATTTCGAAAACACAGCAAGAAGTGAATCGTCTAGACGAAGCATTAAACGAAAAAATGTTTGCAGTTGAAACAAAAGATCGTCAAATTAAAGCAACTGAAGCTGAAATCGTTGAGCTTGGGAAACAGATTGAAAAGTATAAAGCAAAATTAAAGCGTCAAGAAAAACTTCTCGGAGACCGCCTTCGTGTCATGCAAGAAAATGATGGGAACTCTATTAAATGGGAAGAAGTCATCTTTGGTTCAAAAGATGTCGGAGATCTTGTCAGCCGTGTGTTAGCCGGGAAATCAATCTCGCAACAAGATGATAAAATGATTACCGACTACCAAAATACACAAAAAAAATTAGCAGCTGCGCAACAGGAATTAAAAGATAAAAAAGCAAAACTTGTGACGGAGAAACAAGAATTAAAACGTCAGCAAGCAGAACTTGAGCAACAACTGAAAGAACGAAACAAACGTTTAAAAGAACTCCGGAAACAAAAAAAGAAATTTGAAACACAATTGATGGATGCAAAAGAAGTACAACAGATTTTGATTGCACAAGAACGTGCGATTGCAGCCGAAAAGGCAGCACGCGAACGTGAAGCACGTATCGAAAAAGAGCGTCAAGCACAAGCGGCACGTGAAGCGAAAGCACGTGCAGAAGCACAAGCAGCACAAGCGGCAGCGGCGCAACAAGCAGCAGCTGAACAGCAGGCGGCAGAAGCGGCTGCAGCTAAAGCAGCAGCAAAAGCGGAACAAAAGTCGTCAGCACCTGCGACGTCAACGAAACAATCTGCACCATCTGTGACTGTGCCAAAAGCAGCACCTGCACCAACACCGGAACCGGCAGCACCAACGCCTGCTCCATCATCTTCTTCTCTGTTTATTCACCCAACAAGTGGATCAATCACACAAGGATATGGTTCAGCAAGTGGCTCAAATGGTTACTCTTTCCACAATGGGATTGATTTCGGTGCTCCAGTCGGTACTCCGATTGTTGCAGCAGCAACAGGAACAGTGATTACTGCATCAAGCGGTGGTCCGTACGGTAATCATGTCATGATTGCACACCAATTAAATGGAAAAACATATACAACGGTTTACGCGCATATGAGTTCATTAAATGCACATGCTGGACAACGTGTCAGTCAAGGACAACAAATCGGTGCCCTTGGCAGCACAGGGAATTCAACAGGCCCGCACTTACACTTTGAAATTCATGTAGGTGGTTACAGCTACAGTGCTTCAGGACCAGCGAATTCTGTAAATCCAATGTCGATGTTATAATTACGGAAAAAGCGATTGCTGCGGCAATCGCTTTTTTGTGTGTCTTGATAAAAACAAAAAATGTTATATTACGAAAAAACGCTTTCACTTGAAACATAAATGAAATTTTACTGAAACTATTACGGTGCTATAATCAATCTCAGGCAGAAATACTTTGAATTAAATACTTTTCAAATAAGAAATCATACATAAGCGAGGAAACCAGACATGTTAAAAAAATTGCTTGCAACAGTATTGTTAGGGGTGTTACTTGTATCCACTGCACCGACTTCTAGTCATGCTGCAACGATTAAAGAAAAGAAATCTCAAAACGCGACAGAGCAGCGCCGGTTGGAAAAAGCCATCAAAAAACAAGAAGCTAAAATATCAGTGGAACAACGCGAAATCAATAAAATTGATGCGGCCATCAACGAAAATATTTTTCGGATTTCGGAAAAAAACAAACAAATTGAACAATTAAATCTTCAAATCAAAGATCTTGAAGCGGAAATCGCCCGTTATGAAATCATGCTTACCCGGCAAGAAGAGTTGCTCGGAGACCGCTTACGTGTCCTTCAAGAAAATGATGGGAATTCTATAAAATGGGAAGAAGTCATTTTTGGTTCAAAAAACTTGGGTGATTTATTTAGCCGTGTCATGGCCGGGAAAAAAATTGCCGAGCAAGACGATAAAATGATTTCTGCTTATTTGGAAACACAAGAAAAGCTAGCAGAAATGAAAAAAAATCTTATTGCTAAAAAAGAAGAGCGTGTTCAAGAAAAAGAATCATTGCTTGTCCAAAAGAAACAGTTAAAACAACAGATGAAAGAACGGAGTGCAACCCTGAAAAAATTACGTAAAGGGAAAACAAAGTTCACGACGAAACTGTTGAATGCAAAAGAATTACAAGCGACTTTAGAGGCTCAAGAAAGAGCGATTGCGGCAGCAAAAGCTGCAGCGAAAGCAGCGGCAGAAAAAGCGGCTGCCGAAAAAGCAGCGGCTGAGCGTGCGGCAAAAGAGGCGGCAAAATCAACGCGTGAATCAAGCGAAGCAACGGTTCTTCCGACTCCTGTCAGCAGTGTGCCGACAGGATCAGCGAAGTTCATTCGTCCAGCTTCAGGTGGTGTTTCACAAGGGTTTGGACCGGCGAGTGGGGCAAACGGATATACTTTCCATAATGGTGTCGACTTCAGTGGACCCGTCGGATCACCGATTCGAGCAGCGGCTTCCGGAACAGTCATTACGGCCGGGAGCGGCGGACCTTATGGAAATCACGTCATGATTTCGCATTTCCTTGACGGTCAGGTGTACACAACAGTGTACGGTCATATGAATTCGTTATCAGTTTCTGCAGGTCAAACGGTAACTCAAGGTCAAACACTTGGTACTCTCGGCAGTACCGGAAATTCGACAGGACCGCACCTACACTTTGAACTGCATATCGGTGGATACCAATATAGTGCGACAGGACCAGCCAACACGGTCAATCCACTTGGATATCTTTAAAAACGAGCTTCGGCTCGTTTTTTTGATAGTGCTGTGATACAGTGAAAAAGAATTTAAATTACGAGCAACTAGGGGAGCTGGAGGAGTCCGGCTGAGAGGAAAACCATTCTGTTTTCGACCCTGTCACCTGAACTGGATAATACCAGCGTAGGAAAGTTGAGATCGAAGACATGAGTACTTCAATCAGTAGAACTGATTGTTCATGGCGTCGTCTGCTTTTTTACAGCGGACGGCGCTTTTTGTTGTCCGTTTTCTCCTTATTTGCTCACAGGAAAGTGAGGAAGTGGAATGAAACATGTATTGACGATTGCTGGATCCGACTCTGGAGGCGGAGCGGGAATTCAGGCAGATTTAAAGACGTTTTCAGCACTCGGTGTATACGGAATGAGTGTCATCACGGCGATTACGGCACAAAATACGTTAGGTGTTCAAGCGGTCGAAGATGTATCCCCAGAGCTCGTGGAAGCACAGTTGACATCCATCTTTTCAGATATCCGTGTCGATGCGATTAAGATCGGAATGGTTTCCAATCAAGACACGATCCAAGTGATTGCAAGACAACTGGAAAAACATCAGCTTCCGGTTGTTCTCGACCCCGTCATGGTCGCGAAAGGTGGTCACGGCTTGTTACAACCGAATGCAGAACATGCATTGCTCGAACAGCTTTTACCGCTTTCGACGCTTGTAACCCCTAATATTCCTGAAATCGAGCGGATGATTGGCCAAACGGTTCACTCCCTTGATGATATGAAACAAGCGACGGTAAAACTGGCTGAAAAACGAGCAAGAGCTATTTTGCTCAAGGGCGGACATTTGGAGGGACACGACGCCACCGATCTTTTATATGCGGACGGACGATATGTCGTCTTTGAACAAGAGCGGATAGAGACCCGTCATACCCATGGAACAGGCTGTACGCTATCTGCTGCTATCGCAGCTCATCTTGCCCTCGGTCATTCACTGGAAGACAGCATCAGTCATGCAAAACGTTATGTGACGGAAGCCATTCGTCACGGTTTTGCGCTCGGACACGGTATTGGTCCGACACATCATTTTCATGAACTTTGGAGGGATACACATGCTACGACGCATCCATGATAAAAAACCGTTGATTCATCATTTAACGAATACCGTAACGATCAATGACTGTGCCAATATGACACTTGCCCTTGGCGGATCTCCTGTTATGGCAGATGACCTGTTGGAAGTGGAAGAGATGGTCGGGCATGCAGATGCTATCGTGATTAATACTGG
This sequence comes from Exiguobacterium sibiricum 7-3, assembly GCF_000620865.1. Classification (NCBI taxonomy): domain Bacteria; kingdom Bacillati; phylum Bacillota; class Bacilli; order Caryophanales; genus Exiguobacterium; species Exiguobacterium artemiae. The sequence continues at coordinate 2,475,836 of NZ_KK211190.1, read as the reverse complement.
GACGATTAATCCAGACATGCGCCAAGCCCAAATTTTAGCAGGGAAAACGGCTAATCGATTGGGTAAACCGGTCATTCTGGATCCGGTTGGCGCAGGAGCGACGGCATTAAGAACGGATTTTATGAAGCAATTGATGGAGGAAATCACCTTTACGGTCATCAAAGGAAATGCATCTGAAATCAAGACATTACTTGGACAGACCGCTCGAACGAAAGGAGTCGACGCTGCTGAAGGAGAATCCCTGGATTTTCAAAGTATCCATGATTTTGCATCCCAAACGAAACAAGTCATCGTCGTAACAGGACCGATTGATTTTGTGACGGATGGAGATCGTCAACATTATCTGGATGTTGGTACGAAACGTCTTGGTCAAGTGACGGGAACAGGATGTATGACCGCTTCTTTGATTGCGACGTTTTTAGGAGCCGGATACGATCGTTTTGAGGCTGCAGTATTTGGGACATATGCTATGGGGAAAGCAGGGGAGTCGGCTGAGGATTATCCTGGTATCGGGAGTTTTCGGACCGGGTTGTTCGATGCAGTGAGCTTGATGACGGAAGAAAATTTGCCGGAGGTGCAGACAAATGGACAGTGAATATTTAATTTACGCAGTGACTGATCGACGTTTGCATCCGCATCTTTCCTTGGCGGACGCCGTCGAAGCATCGATTAAAGGAGGCGCAACGATTGTTCAATTACGGGAAAAAGATAGTTCGGGCAAGGCTTTTCTGGAATCAGCCATTGCGTTGAAAGATATTACCGCACGTTACGACATTCCGCTCATTATTAATGATCGGATTGATATCGCTTTATTGGTCGATGCCGGTTTGCATATCGGTCAAGATGATATTCCTTTAACTGAAGCGCGTCGTTTGTTACCGGAAGCGACGATTGGTGTTTCCGTTTCAACAGTGGAACAAGCTGTTGCGGCAGAACGGGAAGGCGCAGATTATTTAGGGGTCGGTTCACTCTTTCCGACAGCGACGAAACAAGATGCAACATTCATGGCGCGAGCGACGTTAGAAGAGATTCGTAAAGCCGTTCACATCCCGTTGGTTGGAATCGGTGGGATTACCGAAACGAACATTTCAACACTTAGTTCACTAGTGGACGGATATGCTGTGGTTTCAGCTTTATTTGCAAGTGAAGACATTCAACGAACGACGAAAAAGTTTAAGCAGACCGTGAAACAAGTGCGTCAGAGCGTCTCCGACAGGGTATAGTTCACTTAGAGGTGATGGTCGTGAAATGGCAGTCTGTTCGATTTCGAGGACGTTGGATTCGGTATAAAATCGAACCACAAATCATTCGAGTCGATAATCGCGGGAAATATCATTTAGGTGCAGTGCTATTTCCTTTCCCGAATCGTTATTCGTATCAACTAGCTGTGTTATTAAAGAATAAATACCGACAACAGTATAAACGTTCCTTGCTCATTCAAACGAGCTCAATCGCAACTGAAATCTGGGGGCACACACATCTAGATATTTTTTACCGGATGATGCTGTTTCTTCCGCTACCCCATTTTTTACGGAAGCGCTATAAAGAGCGCTTGAAAAGTACGGGCATTATTGATATCGGTGTGCGTGCCGTCGATTCAAACCGTATCGTATGGGATATCGGAAACTTTTTAGGTGGCTGGTTCTTTTACGCAATCTCAAGACGAAACCGTGATAAATGAAAATGTGCTTCAAATAGGAATCGTCTAATGAAAAAGTCTGCTTCCCGGTCTGGACGACGGGAAACAGACTTTTTTGAACTGTTGCTTTTCAGTTAAAAAGTTCAGATCAGTCAGTCACCTGAGTCCTGAAGTGATTTCCTTGCAATTCATTTGAAACGATGGTGGAATGAAAGGGAAAGAGGTGATGACGGTGGATGCACCACGTTGTGAAACGATTGCCATTGATCAAGTACGTGCAGAAGAAATTGAAGAAATCGTCGATACGATTCCGACGACAGACATTGGAAAGTTGTTCAAAGTCCTGTCAGATGCCACGCGTTTACGAATTGCTTACGCCTTGACGGTGGAAGAGGAGCTTTGTGTCTGTGATGTCTCGGCTTCGGTGGATTGTTCGATTGCAACAGCTTCTCACCATCTCCGTACCTTGTTGAAACAAGGACTGGTGAAATATAGAAAAGAAGGTAAGGTCGTCTATTATTCGCTGGACGATCATCACGTATCGTCGCTCGTTCATCTAGCAATGGAACATGTAAACGAAGGTAAGGCGTCCTCTTGAGTTTACTGAACAACAAAACAAACACGTAACGTCCTTACGGGCGATACGTGTTTGTTTTGTTTTCGGAAAGCGGTTTAGACCGGTGAAATAAGATGATGGTCGTTGCAATCAACAAAAAAGCTAAAATAGATAGGCTGAAGCACATTCGTTTATATTCTGCCGTCATTTCAGTGGCCAATTCTAGTTTTTGTTCAAGATCACGATATAATTTTTCTTTAATTTGTGACAAGTCTTCAAGAATCGTTTGGGTGGTTTGGGTCGTTTGTTTAGCTAATTTTTTAGCCCGTTGCGGATGATCTGTTTCATAGACGGTAAAAACTTCTTGAATCTCTTCCTCCCAGGCATTATTACGCAACAGTAAATCTTTAACCGCACCAGGTGTCTGATTGGAGGAATTTAATAAACGCCGTAAATCATGAACTTTAGAAGTAGAAAAGTAATATTGTTCAATGTAACGGTCATCTTCATATAACAACAGGCCGCGAACAGCATTCGCCCGGTCACGATTATGTTCGATCAGTTGATCTACTTGTTTAATCATTGGAATATCTTGTCTATGCATCTCTTCAGTCAATTTGGAAATCGTTCGATACCCACTTAAAGCATACAGAAGTGGAATCGAGGCAAACAGACTGACGATCAGGATGAGGGTGATACGGTGCCGCCATAGTTGATTCATACAATCCATCCTTTTTTACAAAACGTAATGTCATTAGCTTAACCACTATTTCCCAAAAAGTGAAGGATTCTTCAAAAAATGTGGAACATTTTCTTTGATTTTGCGTATTATACACAAAAAACCGCTACAACGAGTGCAGCGGTAACAACGTTTTAGACAGTTAAAAAGAATAGGAGTGTTCTTTGTAGTTCCCGAAGACCGTATGAATCTCAGAAAACGTGACAAAAGCGTTGGATTCGACGGAGGAAACAATTTCTTGGAGTTTAAGAATTTCATTATTCTGTACGACGACATAGACCATCTTTTTCGTCCGCTTCGAATAACCGCCGCGCGCATCGAGAATCGTTACACCGCGTCCTAATTCTTTTGTGATTACTTCATTGATTTCATCGGCTTTTTCACAAATGATGATACATTGTTTAGAAGCGGAATAAAAACTATACACGGTCTGAAGTGCTTTCGCCCGAACGAAACTCATGATCAACGCATACATGACATGTTTCAAATCAAATACGAACCAGACGAGTACATAGATGACTAAATCCTGCATTAAAAAAATACGTGGAAGCGGCCAGTTGTGGAAGCGGGCATAAAAGAATTTTCCAAGGATATCGAGACCGCCAGTCGAGGCACCGCCAAAGAAGATCAAAGCCATCGCCAAACCAGAGACAAGTCCGGCAAAAATGGAAGCGACGAGTGGATCATTTAAAGATTCAGGAACGATTTGGGTCGGAATCCAGTCAATTAAAAACGATGAAGCCAAGACGATGAGACCGGATAAAAACATAAAGCGTTTTCTTAAAAAACGAAATCCAAGTAAAAAAAGTGGAATGTTCAAGACCAGTTGTGTCAAACCGATTGGTGTGTGGAATAATTCTTGTGCGATAAGTGTGATTCCCATGATTCCGCCGGATCCGATATCATTCGGCGATAAGAGAAGACTGATGTACAACGAGTACAGCAATGTTCCAATTAAGAGGAAACCGATTTTCTCTGTACGTTTTTTCTTTGCGGGCTGTTTAGTTTTCATTGTGATTGATGAGTAATCTCATGCTCCTCCTCCATAAAGTATCTGCCTGCAAGAGTACGCTGATATGAGGATTAATTCAACCCCCGATTTGAAAAAAGAACAATAAGATCACCTGGTTTTGAGAAAGGAGAGCGTTTTTTGAAAAAAATCATACTGTTCATTTTGTGTATTGGAATCGGTCTGTCGGCAGGTTCGTGGGTCGTCTGGAACCAACAGCAACCGCCGGAAGAAGAGAGTTTTAAAGATGGTCATGTGATTGCACGTCATGTCGGGACATCGGTTGCCAATACGGCTGCGATTGAAGAGTTAGTCAAACAGTTGCCGTTTTCCGAGGCATTGACTGGTGTATCAGTGGATGGTACGACGGTGAAGATGACATACGAACCTACTGAAAAAGGGCAGGCGGATTGGACGGGTAGTAATGGAAAGGCAATCCAATACGGCAACGCCGCTTTTTTGGAAAGCCGTTTATCCAAGTTGATCATGCATCAGACACTAGCACTTTTTTTGAGTGTATCCGACTTATCCGAACTTCAAATTCATTACAGGGATTCGTTTTCTGAAGTCACGTTTGATATGGACAGACAACGGATTGAAGACTATACACCACGGGATATCGAACGTGCCAGTTCTTCCGCAAATCGGTTTAATCGCGTCGTTGTCGAAGACTATGTACTTGTAGATTCCAGGCGGACAGTATTTTTTGAAAAGTTCCAAGAATCGTTGCAAATCCTTCCTGAAAAGTAGTTGTATACACCAAGAAAAAGCACTTTTCACAAACTTGACACATTGGTATCGTTTACATCCTGTTCTTTTAATAAAACGCTAAATAGTGTCTATTCATGACTTGAACATCTTATAAGATGGAAGTATGATAATAAATGAACAGACATTGTGAATTGTTGAACAAAAGAAAGCGGGGTTTCTACAATGAATGAAGTAGAAGCATTAGAAGGATTACGAAAAAAAGCTGTCAAATCGACACAAATGCTACGGATGCGTCCGCTAGAATATTTGGTTCGAGCAATGTTAGCAGGAGTTTTTATTGGTTTTGCCATCATATTTACACTTAAAGCAATCAACGGTTTATATTTAAATGAATCACCGGTTACGACACTCGTCGGTGGATTGACGTTTGGTGTCGCGCTCGTCTTGATCGTGTACGGCGGTGCAGAATTATTTACCGGAAATACGATGTATTTCACGACGTCGACAATGCGTGGCTTCACTTCGAAGATGGATACGTTTAAAGTATGGACGCTGTGTTTCATCGGAAACGGTCTCGGCGGACTTGCCTTTGCCTTACTTTTCTCACAAACAGGGATTATCCAGGAACTCGGAATGGAAAACTGGTTGTTTGCTGTTTCTGAGACGAAAATCCATCATACGACATGGGAAATCTTTACACGAGCCATCTTCTGTAACTGGATGGTCTGTCTGGCAATTTTCATTCCGAAAAACATGAAAAATGAACTCGCACAAATCATGATGATGATGATTTTGGTCGCTGTGTTCTTTGCTTCTGGTTTTGACCACGTTATTGCCAACATGGCATTGTTCTCACTTGCTTTAGTCGTCCCGCATCCGGAAGCGATTTCCTTTGCCGGTGCGATCCATAACCTGGTTCCGGCATTGTTGGGGAACATTATCGGTGGAGCACTATTCATGGGAATGGTCTACACATGGCTCAATAAATCGAAGCTCGAAGTAGATCAATCGAACGAACAGGCAGCAACAATCAACATCGCTTCAAAACAAAAAGCGTAAAAAACGTTAAGTTCGACGGCTTGAAGATAGAAAAAGAAGGGTCCGGTTTTCAACGGATCCTTCTTTTTTTGATGTCTGCTATTATTTCATGTTGTCATTCGAGATGTTGAAAACGATCGACATCCGCGGCCAGTTCTTCATAAATGGCCTCGACGATTTGAGCATCATCGAACAGTCCTAAAATATTTTCATCAGGTAAAGCGTCAACCGGAGACGTGAAGTAAAGAACAGCGGTCAATAAAAGTTGCTCCTGTTCCGGTTGCATTTCGAAACGTTTGTTGTACAAAGCGCGTAACATGTCGAGCAACTGTTTGAGTTGGAAATAAAGAACAAGTTCTGCTTCGCGTTCGATATCCGAGCCGTCCTCAGAGGCAAGATCTGTCGTTAATCGGGCTAATCCGAGTTCTCCTTGGATCAATAAGTCTTCTTGTGCTTTCGCATTTCCGACAGCGGTTAACGCTTGTCGGTGGAAATAGGTATAAGCGGATTTAAAATCTCCTGGTGTAAATTCCATCATCAACACTCCTTCTGTATCTCTAGTTTCGCCTTATTTCTTGCAAAATTGCAACTATTTCGTGAAAATAAGAGTAATAGTTGAAAGGGGATTACATAATGCCGACTCAAGAACAATTAAAAAAGTATGCTGCACTTGCCGTACGTACAGGAATCAACCTGCAAGCCGGTCAACAACTCGAAATTCGGGCAGGGATTGAAAATGCACCGTTAGTCCGTGAAATCACACGCGTTGCTTACGAAGTGGGAGCTTCGAATGTCTACGTTCAATGGTCAGATGACGAAATGACGAAAATCCGTTACTTCGACGCACCGGAAGATTCATTTGATGCGTTCCCAGAATGGTTAAAAGCCCGTTTTGATCAATTAGCAGAAGAAAAAACAGCTTTCTTGTCAGTTGTCAGTGAAGATCCTGATTTATTGAATGGGGTTGAATCAAGCCGGATTGCGCGAGCGAACAAAGCCGCTGGCGTTGCGTTGGCAAATTGGCGTAAGTTCGTCATGAGCGATAACGTCAGTTGGTGCGTCATTGCAGCGCCTTCAGATGCCTGGGCGGCAAAGGTATTCCCAGACTCGGAACGCGCTGTAGAAGACCTGTGGGAAGCCATATTAAAAGCAACACGTGTCGATCAAGACAATCCAGTCACAGCTTGGGAGCAACATGATGCAAACTTGCGGACGAAAGCGACTTTCCTGACAGAAAAAAAATACAATAAGTTGCATTATTCGGCGCCAGGCACAGAACTGACGATTGAATTGCCAGAGCGTCACGTCTGGTTGGGTGGCGGAGGACCAAACGCGGATGGTGTCGACTTCATCGCCAATCTGCCGACGGAAGAAGTATTCACGTTACCGAAGAAAACAGGCGTCAATGGTCATGTTTCAAGTACAAAACCACTCAGCTACAGCGGGAATCTGATTGATGATTTCACGTTATGGTTTGAAGACGGAAAAATCGTCAAAGCTGAAGCGAAACAGGGACAAGCAGCGCTTGACGAACTCATCTCATTAGATGAAGGTGCCCGTTATCTCGGAGAAGTGGCTCTCGTGCCTCATCACTCACCGATTTCAGATTCCGGTATTTTGTTCTATAATACGTTGTTTGACGAGAACGCTTCATGCCACTTAGCGATTGGTCGCGCCTATTCGACTTGTCTTGAAAATGGACCAAGTTTGTCGAATGAAGAATTGGCAGCGCAAGGTGCAAACGATTCAATGACTCACGTCGATTTCATGATTGGTTCAGGTCAGATGTCAATTGACGGAGAGTTGCCTGACGGTACACGAGAACCCTTGATGCGTGACGGAAACTGGGCAATCTAATGCAGAGTTTTTGAGGATAGAAAAAAGGAGCATCCGGACATGGTAATCATGTCGGGGTGCTCTCTTTGTTTGGTTTCATGTGATTAAAAACGATTAAGCTTCTTCCCCGATGATTTTCACTTCCGGCTCCAGTAAGATGCCGAACTTTTCTTGAACGGTTTCCTGCACGTGGCGGATGAGCGAAATGTAGTCGGTGGCCGTTGCGTCTTTGATGTTAACGATGAAACCGGCATGTTTTTGAGAAACTTCTGCACCACCGATTCGTGCCCCTTGTAACCCGCTATCTTGAATTAACTTACCAGCGAAATATCCTTCCGGTCGTTTAAAGACACTCCCGCAAGAAGGGTACTCAAGTGGTTGTTTTGTCTCACGTTTATGTGTCAAATCATCCATCATTTCTTTAATCAGGGCAGGATCGCCTTCTGTTAACGAAAAACGTCCTTCTAAAATGATGTACTCTTTTTTTGAAAAACAGCTCGTCCGGTATCCGAGCTCGAGTTCTTCATGTGAGATATTCAATAATTCACCTTTGCGTGTCAAGACGGTTGCACTGTGGAGACAGTCTTTTACTTCTCCGCCATATGCTCCGGCATTCATGATCAATGCTCCGCCAATCGTTCCGGGGATGCCGCAGGCAAACTCAAGGCCACTTAAAGCATGGTCGTAAGCGATACGTGAAGCGTGGATGATGGCAGCACCGCTTTGAGCAATCAGTTCGTGACCTTCGACCGAAATATCCGTTAATTTTTCAAAAGATAAAACGATCCCGCGGATACCGCCGTCGCGGACGACAAGATTCGAGCCGTTTCCAAGCATCGTCAAGGGGAGGTCATTTTCATACGCGTATCGGACGGCGAATGCAGTTTCTTCATATGTCGACGGGATGAGGAAGAGATCTGCCAATCCACCCATCTTAGTATACGTATGGTTTTTTAAGGGTTCGTTAATCAATACAGCTTCTTTTGCAATACCTTCATATAATCCAGCTAATAATTGCTCAGTCATCATGTCTCAGTCCTTTTTCATAAATTCCATTCAGCCAAAAAAATGCTCAAAATATATTTTACACTAATTCCGTGATTGATGTTTAGCATACTGTTCCCAAAATACAGAGTTGACAGATAAAAAGCAAGCGGTTCCTGAAGAATGTAATCGAATCAACATGTAGATATCGTTTTCTTTTTGTGAAAATGAATGGATTATGAATGAATGAATGTAAAAAAGGGAAAATTAAAGAAAACAGCTTCTATTCGGAAAGAGGGGGATTGAAATGGAGAGTGAACGGCTGGAGATGCGACCGTTTGTGGAAGACGATTTTATTTTTTATAAAACCCTTGTGCAAAATGAACAGGTCATGCGTTATATCAACGGTGGTGTCATGTTGGAAGAAGAAGAGGCGCGAAACTGGTTCGAACGGCAATTCGATCGTTATGAGGATGAACGGCAAACAGGTTTTTTACTGTTGATCAAAAAAGAGACGAATGAACCTGTTGGTTTTGCCGGGCTGGTTTTACAAAAAGTTGATGGAATCGAGGAATTAGAAGTCGGCTACTGGTTGACGCCGATTCATTGGAAGGTCGGATACGGCCGGGAAGCGGCCAAACGATTAATGCGCGAAGCGTTCGAAAGAGGGCATGATCGTCTGATTTCCATCATTCACCCGGAAAATCATTCTTCGCAAAATGTCGCTCGTGCGAATGGGTTACAATGGGAGAAAGATACGATGTATAACGGGGTTCCGGTCGTCATCTATTCTTGCCGGTTATCCCGGCTGTTCAGAGGTTGATTTTTCGAAAGTACAGAGGAGCGGATCAGGTATGTATCAGACAAAGTGGATGGCATTTGATGAGTTGGACGGTGCAAGCTTATATCAATTATTGAAATTAAGAACGGATATATTTGTCGTAGAACAAAACTGTCCGTATCCAGAACTCGATAATCGTGACCAGGAGGCACTGCATGGTCTCGCGTACGACGGTCAACATTTGATTGGTTGTCTGCGCATCTTGCCGAGAAAGCTGTCAGGCGCAGTCGCAATCGGTCGGGTGGCGGTACAAACCGGTTACCGGTCAAACGGTATCGCAAGAAAACTCTTAAACGAAGCGATTGTTCACATTCAAGGACAGGGTGAAGCATTGATTGACCTTCAGGCTCAGGCACACTTAAAACAATTTTACGGTTCATTTGGTTTTAAGGAAATGTCGGACGTATATTTAGAGGACGGGATTCCCCATTTGGACATGCAGATGAACTTGGAGGAAGTTTCAAAAAGACTTCAGGAATAGGACGGACGAACCGATGAAGAGAGCAGGAAGAACTTTGTCTGGAGGTGAGTCAGTCATTGAGAAAAGTACTGGTCATTCTCGCGTTAAGTTTGATTGGCGTATTGGCGTTTGCTGTAGGAATTTCCTACGCTGAACTTCAAAGTAGCCAACGCAGTGCAGAAGAACAGTTGGCGAAGGTGTTACAAACGCAACACGACATCGATAAAACGTCACTACTCGAAGTAAAGGCCTCTTTTTCAATTCAACATCGTCAAGTGATTAAAGTACGTTTACGCGGTGAGCCGGCTATTACTTATGAATTCATTCAGCCTAAACAACAGATCGAATACAGCGGTTCAGTCGGAACCAGTGTTGAAAAAACCGGAAAACAGGATGAAGCATTCCGGAATTCCCATCTGCAGGTAAGTAAAAAATGAAAAATCTTGGGCGCTTCCTTTTCTTTAGAAGCGCCCAAGATTTTTTTTGAGTCTTTCAAGAAGATTCAATATTGCGTACACTACGAAGAGAGACATCATGCAGGAGGACACTGATTATGAAAAGATTTGTTAAAAACGAAGCAATCGCTCCAGCGCTGAATGCTTTTCTTACACTTGAGAGTGAGACCTTTCAGACATACAATCAACTACTGACAGGACAAGAGCGGCAAGCCTTGAATTTTATCGGACGAGCTGTTGCGCTGCAATCAGATAAACACCTGACTTTAGCCCTTGAGACGGAACAGCCGCTGATTGAGGTGGATCGCCTGTTGATGAAATTGACAGAAAGCGGCCAGGGAGCGCCACTATTTCAACAGTTACTTGCGAATGGATTGGATCTGAATCAAATCGTGACAGTGGAAGGTCACCGGTCACTTGTCAGGCAGCCGTTATCTTTCCCTGTAGGTCTATATACCGTCTATGATCCTGTCTTATTTCAACTTGCAGTCGATTCAGGGGTGGACCTGGATTACACAACGGTGTTGCAACGAAGTGACCGTTTTCTCGAAACGGATGAAATCAATACACTGGACATCGTGTTATTGTTGACGCACGAACAAGCACTGGATGAACAGAGTCTTTCTTTGTTTAAGCATCCTGCGACAGTCGGCTTGGCGGAACGTCTTCAACGTGCAAAGTTCGACAGTGTACGATCAATTGTTAATCATACCCGTTACGAAGTAGCATTTCGGTATGCCAAACATTTTCCGCTCTTTTATGCGATTGTCGGTCGCCAGATTGAACAATTCCCGAAAATGTTAGAAGATGTTTTGATGGAACCAAATCAGCAAGAAATCGTAAAAGATGCACTGTTGGCATTCCATAATCATCAGCCGGGTCTTGCGGCAAGCATGGGAACGGATTATTACGAAAGTTTATTTGTTATCGGCAACCAATTAAAACAGCAGGCAGGCGTTGATTTTAAGACGCTGGATAATCAGTATGTACTCAATGAATACTTGGAAATCGTTCAACGGTTACGTGACTAACGAAACCGGTTCACAAGAATAACGGTGCCAATTCGAAAAAATTTGAATATCACAAAAAGCAGTCGGTTGATAGAGACGAAGAGCTTCTTGATGTGTGGAACAACAATAGACTTCAAAAGATAAGATATTTTTCTTGTGTAACTTCATTTGGAAGGTATCTAAAATCCGGCGACCGTAGCCTTGGTTTTTTAATTGGGGCAAACATGCGATTTCCAAAAGGCGGACGACTTGTTTATGCTGTTCCATTAAAATTGTTCCGACAATCGTTTTCTTGTCGTAGACGAGATAAGGCAAGACACCTTGATCGATTAAATAGTCGAGATAGACAGTATCGTAAGGGAAAAGAAATTCAGAATAACGGATGGCTTCGTTACGGATCGTTAAGAACAGATGGCGATTACGTGAGGAGAGAGGTTTGAACTGGACGGAGGCAGGCCGATCGTGTGTCAGACCAATCAGTCGGAACTGTTCACTGGAAAAACAGTAACCTAAAGCGTTCCAGGTCGTGACAAAACCAAAGTCGTAAGGCGGTATGATTTGGACGTCGATGTGACGGGGCGAAAACGAAAGTGCCTCGGAATGGACATAGTGTGCGAGGCGCTGGAATGCCTGTAAATCGGTATAGGAAGCATTTAAGAGCTGAACACAATGTTCAAAAACATGAAATCCGAGCGTAGCCTGCACACACTCTTCATTCCAAATCGTCCATTGCCGGTGTTCGGTCGGCGGATAGGAAAATGACGAAGGGGGAGACGGATTGGTTCGGAGTAAACGATGGACCAAACGGCGTTGTGGGTGAGATAACTGATCATACGATAAAATGTTCAACACGTGCACGTCCTTTCAGAAAAATGAAAGCCAGTACGTGAATTATAACAAATTAATGGTATATAAATGGTTTTTATTGAAATTAAAGGTAAATAATTAGGCGGTGATGAGATGGCGAAACTGCTGATGGCGTTAGGTCTTTTTTGGATCTTGATCGGCATGAATCCTGTTCAAGCACAGGAAATCGAAAAAAAAGATGCAACAGTCCGGGAATCCACTACGTACGGCAGCTATGGGACGATGGATGAGATTATCACGGATCAAAAAGAGCCGACCTATGATGGGTTCGACTCACCGAATGACATGGCTTTTTTATTCGCCTGCATTGCTTTACTTGCAACAGTCGGATTAGGAATCGTGAATGCTACAGATTAAAGGAAAAAGACGATAGGTTCTCGGGGCTTGCCGAAGAACGTTTCGTCTTTTTTAATGGATTTTTTTACTTTAAAAATGAATGTGTTTCCGTCGCCCGACCCGTTCGATTCGGTCATGTTCGTCATTTAATCCGGCTTGTTCAAGCAAATCCAGATAATACCGGAAGGGTGTCGAACGATGTGAAAAATAAGGGATATATTCCGTAAACAGCATTGCTTCAGCACGTTCGAGTTCGCGTAAGGCGATTAAGGCATGCAGTTCAGCAAAACGTATCTCTTGATATAACACGAGAACATCCGCGTCAATCCGGACTTTCATCTGGAGTTTCTTCGCATGTGTGTTCAGCAATGCGACATAGGATTCCCGTTCACTCACATTCGTGCAATGTGTGAGGACGGCGAGGAAGAGGTCACTTCGCTCCGTGTCGACATCGATGGGCACCTTGACGGCGGTATAGATGGCACGTTGCATCCAAGACTGGTCTGATGCATCAAGTTTGTAATAACCGACCAGTTCTTCGAACAATTCCACTTGCGTGACTTTAATCAGCCGGAAGGGATCATTACTTAAGAAAAGCGGTTCTTCTCCAGCAGCTGAGGAGAGTAAAAAAAAGAATTCCTCAAAAGCAACCCGTGTTCCATTTTTTCGACCGATATAATGCCGTAAGTGTTTTAGCAGGCGTTTCGCAGTCACATACCAGTTTTTTTGTTCGCGTATGGAGACGAGCTCATTTGGCTCCAAATAGTGTAAATCATAAGCAAGTTGGATGAATTGTTCCGTTTGCTCGATGGTTTGTTCAACGGTCGGTTGGTCGTGTTCTTTTTGTAGTCCTTTATACTTAGCAAACTGGGATAACATCAAATCAAGGTCTTTTTCTTCGATGACTTGTTTGGGAAGCTGGCGATAGATTTCTACGATGATGTCGCGAAGGGTCGTATCGCCATATTGTTCAAGTAAAAGACGGAGCTTACGAATTCTCATGATCGCCCTCCTTCGCCAAAAAGACACAACATTAGTTTTATCCTTTTCCCGATTTTTTTAAGAAGTAACCGACAGTGGGCGGAAATAACAGACGATTGTTTGTGAACATGGATATCTAACATTTGCACTTACTTAAATGTTTGCCTATCGTTAAGAGAATCATTAACCAAAAGGGAGCGATTATTCATGAATGAAACAATCGAACAGTTACTTAACCACCGGTCTATCCGTAAATTCAAGCCCCATCAATTAAATCAAGAGACAATTGAGACGCTCGTTCGTTCTGCGCAGTCGGCTTCTACATCTTCTTATCAGCAGGCCTATGCCATCATCGGCGTCGAAGACGAAGGGCTGAAACAACAGTTAGTAGACGTGGCGAGCGGTCAATCATATGTCGCGGAGAACAGTTACTTTTTCGTTTTTTGTATCGATTATCATAAACATATCCTGGCAGCAGAAATTGCATCCGGTTCCGTCGAGCGGACGGTCGAAACGACGGAAGCGTTGATTGTCGGCGCGGTCGATGCCGGTTTAGCTGCTCAAAACCTAGTCATTGCAGCAGAATCATTAGGATACGGGACCGTCTACATCGGTTCGCTACGAAATGATGCGGTCAAAGTGAGTGAACTGCTTGCGTTGCCGAACCACGTCGTTCCATTATTTGGAGTCGCAGTAGGAATTCCCGATCAACAGCCGGGGAAAAAACCCCGCCTTCCGATGGATGCGGTCTTCCACCGGAATACGTATACTAATGACGACACGATGCGCCAATTGTTGTCACAGTATGAGAATGAAACGTCTGCGTACTACGGAGAACGGACGGATGGACGCCGGACGGAAGGCTGGGTCTATCAGATGGCTGCTTCGATGAAGGAGCCGAAACGGACGTATATGCGTGACTTTTTACAGGAAAAACATTTAGCTCGAGATTGATACGGAGGTAACCTATGGAAGAATTTCATTCGGGACGTTCTCGTCTAGAACGCAGACGTCAGGAAGAGCTGCGTGAATCAGAAAAAATGGAACAGGAAAAAGCCTCACGGGAATCCGTGGATCCACCTCATGAAAACGAACTGTCTGCCAGTCAGCGGTATTTAGACGAACCGTTGGGATGGTCACGCGCGCAAGAGGCTGCTCCTGAAAAAGCATCCAATACAAAACGCATGAAATCGGGCGCCGGAACCATCCTGCGTTCGGGAACGCGATTAGTCAGTTTAGCCTTGAATCGTTTTAGCCAACGCCGTGCGTCAAGAAGCAGCAGAACTAAAGAACCGGCGCGTGAGGCTGGATCTGATCAGCGGTTGAAAAAACAGCCGGTTCCAAAAAAGAAACGTCGATTCAAATCAAAGCTGATTGGTTTCTTATTACTTGTCGTGATTGCGGCCATCATCTTTGGATCACAACCGTTTACGTTTCTTCTGATCGGGAGTGACGCGCGACCGGGAGAGTCACTGCGTGGTTCGAGGTCGGATTCACTGTCCGTCATGCAATTCGTACCGCTCTCGCGGACGATTCAATTGACGTCGATTCCTCGGGATACGTATACACCGATCGATTGTGAAAACGGGAAAAAAGATAAAATTACTCATGCGTTCGCTTACGGTGGCGAAGACTGTACGAGTAGTGCGGTCAGTGGACTTCTGGATCAAGACATCGACAGTAAGATTGTCATTTCGTTTGACAGCTTCATCGGATTGATTGATGAAATCGGAGGAGTCGATTTAGTCTCGACGGGAACATTCTCGGAACAAGATGCGAGTGGCAAAGCCAATCAGTATTCATTCCAAAAGGGAAAAGAATATCATATGGACGGGGCGATGGCATTAGCCTATTCCCGTCATCGTAAAACGGATACGGACGTAGCACGGGCGAATCGTCAATCGGAAGTCATTCAAGCAGTGGCGACGCATTTGATGAAACCGACGGGCTGGTCCAGTATTCCCGGAGCGAATCGTTATATGAAGGAAGAAATGAATTTAGATGTCAGTGTCCGTCAAATGATGGCAGCCGGTTTGTCACTTGCTTTGCTTTCGGAACGGGAACACCTTGAAGTGGAAGGTGTCAGTGAGCGGATGAATGGTATCTTCTATGATTTCCCGAAGGAAAAAGAACTGAAGGAATTACGTGCGAAGCTCGATACGACGTTTTACGGGACACTAAAAAACGATTAATTTTTCAAAACGGGTTTGTTCTTTCTCGAACAGTGGAAATTAGTAAAGGTGACTAATCTATCGAGGAGGGACCTATCATATGAAAGTATTAGTTGTAGGTGCATCAGGTACAATCGGAGCTCGTGTCGTCAAGTCGCTCGCAAAAGGTCATCAAGTTACGGTCATCGTCCGTCATCAACATCTGGTGGAACGATTTGAGAAACTTGGTGTCAAGGCGCACTATGTCGATATCGAAACAGAACTCGAAAAGGTCATCGAACAGGGTGTTGCCGGTCAAGATGCTGTCATTTGTGCAGCGACGGCTGGTGTTGACGGCGAACCGACTGAAGTCGAGTTACTCGACCGGACGGTTGCTTTAAAAACGATTGATGCTGCGAAAAAGGCGCGTGTTCGTCATTTTGTCCTCCTCAGTGCCTATGGTGCGGATCGTCCAAATCAGTTCAAAAAAGAAATGTATCCGTTTTATGCTGCTAAAAATGCAGCGGAAGAACAGATTGAACATAGCGGACTCACGTACACCATCATTTGTCCGGTTAACGTCGTTGACGGCGAAGGGCGCGGATTAATTGAAGCAGATGAAGACTTAAAGGATGTTAAGGAAGCGACGATTTCCGAAACGGATGTTGCGTCAATCCTGGTCGCTGCTCTTGACAATCGATCCGTCTTCAACCGCCGCCTGGAAGTTAAAGAAGGTAAAACATCGTTAAATGAAGCGCTTGGTGGAGATGAAGCCGTTGGAAGCGTCAAGGACAACCGCCAAGTGAAAAAACAATTACCGCGTTATAATTAATCGAACGATATAATAATGCATTGAATGTGTAGGATCTTAAAAAAAGACCGGACGGATTCGAAAGCCGGTCTTCATCAGGAGACAGGAGTTGGAGAATATCCAGCTCCTGTTTTTTTTGTACGGGAAAACGATATGAGATCGGTCAGAGGTAACAATAAGACAGCGTCAGTCTACCTTTTTTGTCACAATTCAAGCGAACGATTCTGCTACACTGGATACATAGAGGAGTGACGAAATCAGTGAAAAAATATGTAATGTACCTGGTGGCGGCAATAATCATTTCAGGGATTGCCTATACGAGTTATAGCGCGTACCAGACCAAACAAAACCAACAACAAATCCAAGCGAAACAACAAGCAGAAGGTGGACTCGAAACAGGAATGAAAGCGCCTGACCTCGAAATAGAACAAGACGGTCAATTGATTCAGTTGTCTGATTTGACGAATCAACTCATCGTCATCAATTTTTGGGCCACCTGGTGTCCTCCATGTCAGCAGGAAATACCGGAATTGAATGCTTTCGCCAAGTCAACATCGATTCCGGTGTATGGGATCAATGTGACGACTGCAGAAAGACGATTGAGTGACGTGGAGCAGTTTTTGAAAAAAACACCTATTACGTACTCAGTACTTTACGATACAAAAGGACAATCAGAGAAAACGTATCAACTAGTGGCGATGCCAGCTACTTATATTATTGACGAAAAAGGGACGATTGTCGGGAAGCATGTAGGACCAGTCACGGAAAAAATGTTGAAAGAAATGGTGCGGAAGATCGGAGGATAACCGGATGGAGTTATATTGTGCGGTGTGTACGTATCGCCAAGTCATCGAAATCGGCCAGCAAGAAGAATGGAAAGGATTTCCGTCCGTGTTGACATACGGCATGGAAAATTACGCATCAGCATTACCTTTTTTATTCGTTCCACCGTACCAAGAGCCGCTCGTCAGTCGTCAAAAAATTGATGACCGGATTCGGGCAGATTTGATTCGAACGTACCACGCCCACATCGATGAGATTGAGGACGGATGGGTACCGCATCAATATGATGTATTTCAGTGTCCGACATGTCAACAAATCTCAACACGATTTTGGTGTGCCTTGTTTTTGAGGTCGTCCATCATTGAACCAATCCATCGGTGTGAACAAGACAACTCGGTGTTGGTTCGACTTTCTTTAGATGAGATCACAAAAACGTCCTGTCCAAACTGTGCTGAACAGACGCTCCATATCCGTTAAACGTACAAAAGCCACCTGTCGCAAGAAACGACTATTCGAGACGAGATGTCTGTTAGTCATTTTAAGCGTTCAGATGGCTTTTTAAGTGTCAGCCCATTTGCCGAAACGAAAACGTTTGAAAGGAAGACTGGGTAGAGCTTGTTGCATCAATTGAGTAATTTGATCCGTCGAATAATATTGTGTCACCAAGCCTTGCTTCAGTAGGCAAATAGCGACGGGGGATGAAACTTGAACCATTCTCCCAGAGAAGAACAGCATATTTGCCATCAAGCCGTTCCAGTGTGCCACGTTTGATCATAATCGAACTCCTCCTACAAAATTACATCGAACGCATCCTCAGGGTCAGGTGCAAGTTTCTCTTTTTATAATTCGCTGTAATTTTTTAATCTTATGTTTGGTATATTCCCATTTCCTTTTGACTTTACACATATTTATTTGCAATTGCTGAATTCTGTACAATATTTGTCAAACAAAATGAACATGAATATATTTTTAAATCATTTCCCGATAAAAAAAGCAGAACTGAAAAATCAGTTCTGCCCGATGAAAGGTATGATTTAAGCCACTAGATTTTCGGCAACTTTTTTAGTGGGACGAGTAAATGCAAAAACAAAGGTGAAGAAAGGTGAAAGCAATAAGAAAAAGGCAAATGGCACATATGCGGTGACAGGAACACCGAGCGTTGATGCGAAGAAGGCGCCGGACACCCCCCAGGGAATCAACGGATTCACAAGAGTTCCCCCGTCTTCCAGGGCTCGTGAGAGGAAGCGCGGATCAATCGAACGATCTTCAAAAATCTTTTTGAACGCTTGTCCGGGTAACAAAATCGACAAGTACTGTTCACCTGCCATGAAATTGACCCCAATCGAAGCGAGAGCAGCCGATGAGATAATGCTGCCATCCCGTTTTAATTTTGAAACCGTTTTTTCGATAATGACATCGATGACACCAATTCCACGAAGGACGCCCCCGAAAGCCAGAGCAAGCATGACAAGCGAGACGGACCACATCATCGACTGGAGACCACCTTTGCTGACGATGCTCGCGACCGTATTATTGTCTGTTTCGATTTTCAGACCATTTTGAATGACGCTCATCCATTGTCCGATGTTCCAGTTGCCCTGTGTTAGTCCCGTCAACAACAGACCGCTCATAACTCCGGCAATCAAAGTCGGAACGACAGGAGTTTTGCGTAATGCAAGGATCATCACCAGTAAAGGTGACAATAGTGTCCATGGTGAAAGATTGAACAGACGCGCTAACTCTTGTTGCGTGGACCCGATGGTTTGCGAATCGATTGCACCATTTCCCTGTCCGAAGATGAAGAACAGAATGAAAGTAATCGTAATGGCGGGTACTGTCGTTCCCATCATAAAACGGATATGATCAAAGACAGAGACATTGACGATTCCGGGTGCGAAATTCGTTGTGTCTGATAACGGAGACATCTTATCTCCGAAACAGGCACCGCTGATGATGGCACCGGCGGCAAGAGCAGGATCAACGCCAAGCGCCACTGCAATTCCCATCAAAGCAACACCGACCGTACCGATTGTTGTAAACGAACTCCCTGTAAACGTAGAAACAATCATCGTAATGATTAAAGCACTTGGTGCAAACCATGTTGCAGAAAGTGTTTCAAGTCCGTAGTGGAGGAGTGTCGGAACAGCTCCGCTCATCATCCAGACAGCAATCGTCATACCGACAAGTAACATAATCAAGATCGGTTTGATCGCTTCACGAATTCCATTGATCATATGTTGTTCCAGTTGTTCGTACTCAAAACCACGAAAAGCGGCATAAGCTACGACAAAAATCAGACTGGATAATATAGCGAGATGCGGTTCGGCTTTGGCACCGAATATGACAGATAATAATACAATGATACTAACTCCTAGGACAGCTGCGGATTCACGAAAGGATATACGCATGCTTCCACCTCCTTAATTCTATGTTGCGTTTATGCTTGTTTGCTTTTACGTGCGAAAGTGAAGAACAGTTGTTATGTTAACGGATATGAATTCATTCGTCAACTATCTGAATTTGATCGGAATATATAAAAATGTGACGATTTTTTGTCGTAAACGCTTTCTTTTTTATCGGAAATCTTGCACAATAGGAAATAAGAGATGTCGATTTTGTGAACAGGAGGGAATACATATGTTTACTGCAATTTTTGTCGTGGTCGTTGCATTAATGGGAGCCAGTGTTTATGGAATTGATCACATGGTCGCTCAGAAAGCGGAAAAAAGATAACTTGATTTTTGATAAAAAAGGATTTGATCAGTCACATCTATTGAGATGTCATTGATCAAATCCTTTTTTTATATGCTAAAAATAAATAAAAATACATTTGACAGTATAAATATACATATGTTTAAATCGAGTTATCATTTAAGGGCAAAGGGGTTTCGACGATGAAATGTACGATTGTAGGTGCGACCGGATATGCTGCGATTGAGCTGATACGACTGATTGAATTACATCCTCATTTGGAAATCGTCTCATTGATCAGCGATTCGCAGACCGATCAGGAAATGAATCAGTTATACAGTTTTATGAATAAAAAACAGTTTCCGGTACTGACAGCTTTCTCATTGGAACAGATTGAAGCAGTTGAAACCGATCTTTTATTTTTGGCAACGCCAAGCGGAATTTCTACGAAATATCTAAAACAGTTACATGACTGGAAAGGAACAGTCATCGACTTGAGTGGAGACTTACGTCTTGAAAAAGCATTGTACGAAAAATGGTATCCCCATGAAGGAGTCGATTCGGACCTTCAAAAAAAAGCAACCTACGGACTGACGGAATGGAAGCGGGATCAGATTAAGGACAGTCGTTTGATTGCCAATCCGGGTTGTTATGCAACGGCCATCTTACTTGGATTACTACCGTTATTAGAAGAACACGTAATTGATCCGTCGCAAATCATCATTCATGCAAGCTCTGGATTATCAGGTGCAGGAAAAACGTTGACGGAACAAACACACCATGTCCGATCGAGTGAAAATGTCAGATTGTACAAAATGAATCAACATCAACATATTCCGGAAATTGAATCCATTGCTGAAGAGATCACCGGACACAAAATCACTGTGTCTCTCGCGACTTATCTAGTACCGCTCAATCGCGGGATCATGGCGACGATGACGTTACAACCCCTCGTCGAAAAAACGGAAACGCAGTGGCGAACATGGTTCAGTGAAAAATATAAAGAAGAACCATTTATCCGCGTCGGACAAGCCGATCCGGAAATCAAATCGGCAGCCGGAAGCAACTATTGTGATCTTTCGGTTTACCTGGATACACGTACAGGAAGACTGACGGTCGTATCCGTCCTTGATAACATGCAAAAAGGCGCAGCGGGACAAGCGGTCCAAAATGCCAATTTGATTAGTGGATATCCAGAAACACTAGGTCTGACACAACAGCCATTCTTTATATAGAGGGGAGCATGACTATGTTAAATATACAACTGACATCACCATTGACTGTGACAACACCAAAAGGATTTAAGGCGACAGGAATACATGTCGGACTCAGACGCAAACGGAAAGATTTAGCGCTTTTGTTATGTGAAGCGGGTGCCGATGCCGCAGCGGTCTACACGACCAATCAGGTCCAGGCAGCACCGATTACGGTGACGAAACAGGCGATGGCAACATCAGGCGGAAAAGTCCATGCCGTTTTAGTCAACAGCGGGAATGCCAATGCCTGTACAGGGCAACTCGGACTCGAACATGCCTATGCTTCGCAACAAGCTGTTGCCGATCAGTTTCAATTGGCTCAGGAACACGTCGTCATCGCTTCGACCGGTATCATCGGACAGCCGCTCGCTATCGATACGTTACTTCAAGGGGTCGAACAGTTGCAGCCGGACAAAGGCGAAGAGAAAGCTGACGATTTTGCACTGGCTATTTTAACGACCGATACAGGTACGAAAACAGCCGGGCGCCAAGTCTGGCTAGACGGCGAACTGGTTTCGGTCTGCGGGGTTGCGAAGGGTTCGGGCATGATTCATCCGAATATGGCAACGATGCTTGGATTTTTAACGACCGATGCCTCAATTCCTTCTCCGTTATTACAGGATACCTTGAAATCTGCAGTCAACCGGACGTTTAACTGTATCACCGTCGATGGTGACAGCTCGACGAATGATATGGTGATGATTCTTGCGAGCGGGGCCACACAATCACAGTCACTCCAACCGGGAACAGACGAACTGGCACAATTCCAACAAGCGGTTGAGGACGTGTGCCAAGACTTGGCGAAACAAATTGCACGTGACGGTGAAGGGGCGACAAAGCTGATTGAAGTCAACGTTCATGGTACGGCAAATGAATGGATTGCCCGGAAAATTGCCAAACAGATCGTAGGATCTTCACTCGTGAAAACAGCGATTTTTGGAGAAGATGCGAACTGGGGACGAATCATCGCAGCCGTCGGCAGTATCGATGAGCCGATTGATGTCGGACAAATTGATATCCGGATCGGTTCCCAGTGGGTCCTGCGTCAAAGTATGCCGATTTTATTTGACGAATCGTTAGCGTCGCGAGAACTCGCACAAGAGGTTGTTGAAATCGAAGTGCATTTAAATCAAGGACCTGCCAGTGGTTATGCTTTTGGTTGTGACTTGACGTATGACTATATCAAAATCAATGCGAGTTACCGGACATGACGAAACGTAAATTAATCAAACTGGGCGGAAGTGTCTTCGAACAATTGGATCCACGCTATTACGAAGAATGGAACCAATGGATTGCAGCAAAAAATGAATTAATCATCCTCCATGGTGGTGGTCCGGCCTTATCAGCCTACTGTCAGCAAATGAACATTAAAGCCGAATTCAAAAACGGTATCCGGATGACGACGGAACAGGTTCTGTTGGGAGCGGAACGGGTGCTTGGAGGAGAAGTACAATCAAAAATCGTCTATACCCTGAATGGAAATGGACTGCCGGCAATTGGTTTGACCGGAATTGACGGAGCCAGTATCCGTGGGGAGCATCAACCGGCGTTCGGAGCAGTCGGACAAGTGACACAGATTAATCCGAAGTTGTTTAC
Source organism: Exiguobacterium sibiricum 7-3 (assembly GCF_000620865.1). Lineage (NCBI taxonomy): Bacteria > Bacillati > Bacillota > Bacilli > Caryophanales > Exiguobacterium > Exiguobacterium artemiae. Next base: position 2,453,087 of record NZ_KK211190.1, on the reverse strand, counting down.
GACATTGATGGGATCGGGATTCATCCCCGTCGTTACCTCATTGATTACAGGGACGAACGGAACATTGAATTGTAATGGAGACACGTGTGCGATTGCATTAGCTGAGGGACTCGCTGTTGATGAATTCGAATTGTTGACAGATGTATCCGGTGTCCGGCTGAATGGAACGTTTCAGGCAGAGGTGACGGTTGCAGAACTGGAAGCAGGAATCGAATCGACGGAAATCAATGGTGGAATGATTCCCAAGGTCGAAGCAGTCATCGAAGCGGTCCGACAAGGAATACATCAGGTCAAGATTCGTTCCGGACACGACGTGACGAACCAGGGGACATGGATCAAGGAGGAAACCAATGAGTGCTTTACTACCGACGTATTTACGTCATGATATCGAATTAGTCGAAGGAAATGGATCGTTCGTCCAGGATACGACGGGCAAAAACTACTTGGATTTCACGATGGGAATTGCCGTCTGTAACACCGGTCATCGTCATCCGCATGTGGAACAAGCATTACAAGAACAACTCCAAAAATTATGGCATACGTCCAATTTATTTATCAGCAGTAAACAGGAACGAGTAGCGGCGATGTTGACGGAAAATAGTCATTTGAGCCATGTCTTCTTTTGTAATAGTGGGGCAGAAGCAAATGAAGGGGCATTTAAGCTAATCCGGAAATGGACGCAAAAAAAAGAAATCCTGACGTTTAGTCAGTCCTTTCACGGGAGAACCTTCGCCATGATGGGAGCAACGGGTCAAGACAAGATTAAAACTGGGTTTGGAGAGATGGTTCCTGATTTTAAGCATCTGATTTTTAACGATTTCGACAGTCTTGAAATGATTACGGACCAGACTGCTGCCGTTTGGCTTGAAGTCATCCAAGGAGAAGGCGGAGTGATCGTAGCGGAGGATGTCTGGTTAGCGAAATTGATGGAACAGGCACGGAAGTTTGATGTCAAGGTAGTCATCGATGAAGTGCAGACAGGTATCGGACGCACCGGATCGCGGTTTGCTTTTGAACAGACGCCGTTAAAGCCGGACATCATTACCGTGGCAAAAGGTCTCGGAAGTGGCTTCCCGGTCGGAGCCATCATCACGACACCGGAAGCAACAGCAATTTTCACACCGGGTACGCACGGATCGACATTCGGAGGGAATCCATTGGCGATGGCGGCGGCGGAAGCGACACTGGATTTGTTGTTAGACAACGAACAAATGAAACAAGTTCAACTAAAAGGACTTTATTTGATACAACAACTGAATCAATTGCCGAAGACGATGGTTCGGGACATCCGCGGACGAGGACTGATGATTGGGATTGAATTTCATGAACCGGTTTCACCGCTCATCACGGCATTACAACAATCCGGAATGCTCGTCGTCAGCGCAGGACCGAACGTCATTCGATTGTTACCCTCTTTGTTCGTTACCGAACAGGAGCTCGATTTGGCTGTCGAAAAAATCAAGTCAGTATGTCAACAGGAGGTCGTGATGTGAAAGGGTTAGGTGCATTAAAATTAGCGGATGGACAAGTATATCCCGGTGAGTTCATTGGGACTTCGTCCGTTCAAGGAGAAGTCGTATTTTTTACAGGAATGACCGGTTATCAAGAAGTGCTGACCGATCCTTCCTATCGGGGACAAATCATTGTTTTTACCTATCCGCTCATTGGACAATATGGAATTTCAGAGCAGGATTCAGAAAGTCGTCAGATTCAAGTATCCGGCGTAGTCGTTCAGACGTTGGCGAACAACGGATTACGGTCAGACTTGGCTGATTGGTTGGCAGCATCGGATGTACCGGTTTTGACTCAAGTCGATACGCGAGCACTGGTTCACCATTTGCGTAATCATGGTGATCAAATCGGTACTGTCACAAACGGTGCTTCACCTGTTCAGGAACAGTCGAACTTGATTGCGGCCGTCTCGACGAAAAAGCCGGTGACACACCAAACCAATCACGAAGCCGGACATATCGTCTGTCTCGACTACGGGGTTAAAGAATCGATGATTGAGGCGTTACAAGCACGTCGGATGAAAGTGACGGTCGTTCCTTTTGATACGCCGAAGTCGGTCATCGACGGACTGAAGCCCGATGGTTTACTTTTCTCGAATGGACCGGGAAATCCGAGTCAGCTCGATCATTTGATTCCTGAAATCAAGGAACTGGCGCTCACTTATCCGACGCTCGGCATCTGTATGGGGCATCAACTGATTGCGAAAGCCTTTGGGTGTCAAATCGAAAAGCAACATCACGGTCACCGTGGAGCCAATCATCCTGTCCGTCAGGTAAAGACCGGACGTGTCTTCATGACATCACAAAACCATGGTTATGTCGTCCAAGCGGACAGTGTCCAAAAATCCGAATTGGATGTCGCGTATGAGCATATCAACGATGGTTCGATTGAAGGGCTGTTTCATCCGATACACCCTATTTTGACAGTTCAGTTTCACCCGGAAGCCCATCCCGGTCCACTGGAAGCGATGGTGATATTCGATCAATTCGTCACGAGCATCTTAGAGCAGGAGGTAGCATATGCAGGAACTTAAAAAAGTCCTGGTCATCGGATCAGGCCCGATCGTGATTGGTCAAGCAGCAGAATTTGATTACTCGGGTACACAGGCATGTCAAACACTTCGGGAAGCGGGATGCGAGGTCATGTTGATGAATTCGAATCCGGCTACAATCATGACGGATCCTTCAACAGCGGATCATATCTATATCGAAGCAATGACGCTTGAAAAAGCGACTGCCATTATCAAACGTGAGCGCCCGACCCATTTATTAGCGACGGTTGGCGGACAAACCGCTTTGAATCTTGCTTTATCGCTCGAAGAGGCGGGAGTACTTGAAGAGTATCACGTCGAACTGCTTGGGACATCACTTGAAACCATTCGGGACGGGGAAGACCGCGAACGCTTTAAACAACGGATGCTCGAACTGAATCAACCGCTCCCGATCAGTCAAACAATCGAAACATTGGAAGAACTGGAAGGTTTCATGGAACAAGCAGGGGTCCCGCTGGTTGTCCGTCCAGCCTTTACCCTCGGAGGAACCGGAGGCGGCATTGCTCAAACGAAAGCAGATGCCCGCAAACTTGCAGCGAATGGACTCCAGGCCAGTCCGATTTCACAATGTCTCGTCGAAGCCAGCATCGCGGGTTATAAAGAAGTCGAGTACGAAGTGATGCGGGATGCTTTTGATACGACAATTATCGTCTGCAACATGGAAAATATCGACCCGGTCGGCGTGCACACGGGAGATTCTGTCGTCTTCGCACCGATCCAATCGATATCTGATCAAATGAATCAAATCTTACGGACGGCATCGCGGGAAATCGTCTCGGCGCTCGGTGTCATTGGTGGCTGTAATATCCAATTTGCAATCCATCCGACAGAACAGACCTACTATGTCATTGAGGTAAATCCTCGGGTCAGTCGGTCTTCGGCTTTAGCTTCAAAAGCAACGGGTTATCCGATTGCGAAATTAGCGACTCGTCTTGCACTCGGTGAGCGTCTTGATGACTGCATCAATCCGGTGACGAAAGAAACGATGGCCAGTTTCGAGCCGGTCCTGGATTATGTCACAGCTAAAGTTCCTTGTTTCCCGTTCGATCTTTTTCCAGGAAGTGACCGGACGCTTGGTACCCAAATGAAAGCAACTGGGGAGAGCATGGCAATGGGCAAGACACTCGAGGAAGCGTTACAAAAAGCATGGCGGGGTGCCGGAATCGAACAATCCCCTTTATATCCAAATTGGATGAAAAAGGCTGGGACGGATGTATTATGGCAGGAAGTCAGTCAAATCACGGACCGCCGGTTGCTAGCGATGTTGGCATTACTCGACCGAAAAGCGACAACGCACCAGGAGTTGGCTGAAAAAACACAGATTCAGTCTTTGTTCATCACGACACTCGAGACGTTGGTCATGACGCAGGAAACGTTGGATCTGGAATCAAAAGAGTCGCTTCAACAAGCAAAACGTTTTGGGTTTACAGACCAGCAGATTGCGCAGATTGTCGGCGTCCCATTGGAAGTCGTGCAACAACAACGGAGTGCTTTTTTGATTCAGCCGAGTTTTCAAATGATCGATACCTGTGGAGCAGAATTTTCAAGTCTGACACCGTACTTTTACGGCAGTTGGTCCGGCCGGACGGAAGTGACTCCGTCCAACCGGAAAAAAGTTGCCGTTCTCGGCGCCGGACCGATTCGGATCGGACAGGGAATCGAATTCGATTATTGTTCGGTTCATGCTGTTCGTGCTTTACAGAAAGCCGGTTATGAGACGATCATGATTAACAATAATCCGGAAACCGTCTCAACCGACTTTGAAGTCGCGGACCGTCTTTACGTCGAACCGCTGACGATTGAAGATGTTGTTCACGTACTAGAAGCAGAACAATGCCGGCAGGTGCTTGTCCAGTTTGGTGGACAGACAGCCATTACGCTGGCGGCGGAACTCGAACAATTAGGATATCAGCTGTTAGGAACGACGGCAGACACGATCGACGAGATGGAAGACCGTGATCGTTTTTATCAATTTTTGGATCGGTTACAGATTGACCGCATACCGGGCCAGGAAGTTTCAAACTTCGATGAATTGACGGCAATCGTCAAGGAACTGGGTTATCCATTGATGATCCGTCCGTCGTACGTCATTGGCGGAAAAGGGATGCATCGCTTAACAACGGCAACCGATTTAGAGAAATTATTGCCGGAAATAGCGTTTCCGATTTTGGTGGATGCGTACATCGAAGGACAAGAGTTCGAAGTCGATTGTATTTCAGACAAGACGACGACTTACGTGCCGATCATCATGGAGCAAATTGAAGCAGCCGGTGTTCATTCTGGCGACTCCACAATGATTTTGCCACCTGTTTCAGCCCCGGCAATCTTACAGGATGAAATCGAACGGATTGCGCAAACCATTGGTCAACACCTGGATTACCAAGGTGCCTTTAACATCCAGTTCGTCGTAAAAGATCAAACCGTCTATGTTCTCGAGATTAATCCGCGGGCGTCACGTACGTTGCCAATCGTCTCGAAGGTGACGGGGCAACCGTTGCTTGAGTGGGCTGTTCAAGCAGCGATCGGGAAGCAGGTTGAGGCCTTGCCGACCACGCGGTTGACATTACCGTTCCATGCAGTCAAGACTCCGGTTTTCTCGACACTGAAGTTGCGTGGTGTCGATCCGATGACAGGTCCTGTCATGCGTTCGACCGGGGAAACGTTACAGTGGACGGAAGCAGGATTTGCCAAAGAGCGGTTCGTCTTTGATCAGATGACCAAAGACGCGATGTCTAAACGCACACATCGTATCTGTGGAGCGGGAACACACATGTGGTCAGACGGAGTTGAACTGGAGCCGGATACCGAGTTTGATACGTGTCTTGTATTCTTTTCAAAAGTAGAAACAGAACGGACACAACGGGAAAAAGCACTTGCTCAAGGGGCGATTGTCATTACTGAAGAACATCTTGCCAACTATTTTGAATCCGTCCAAGCGATACCGATGTGTACCGTGAAACCATTAGCCGAATGGACGACACAAAAGGAGCCGATCCAATGACGACAACACAACGATTAAAACATTTGCTGACACTGGAAGAATTGACAGCGGAAGGACTGACCGATCTGTTAGAACTGGCGAAGGCCGTCAAAGCATCTCCTGCGACTTATGATCAAACACTTGCAGGAAAAAAAGTCGCTTTGCTGTTTGAAAAAGCATCGACGCGTACTCGGATTTCTTTTGAAGTCGGTGTCGTCGAATTAGGTGGACACCCGGTCGTCTTAAATGGATCGGATATGCAAATCGGTCGCGGAGAGTCCCTCAGCGATACGATTCAAGTCATGAGCCGTTATGTCGACGCTTTGATGATCCGGACATTTGCACATGAAACGATCGAGACATTAGCGGCACACGGGACGATTCCGATCATCAACGGATTGACAGATCTTCATCATCCTTGCCAGGTATTAGCAGATTTACTGACGATTGAAGAACATTTTGGTCAACGTCAAGGGAAGATACTCGCTTATGTCGGGGATGGAAATAACATGGCACACTCGCTGCTTTTAGGAGGGGCGTTAAGTGGAATGACAGTTCGGATTTGTAGTCCAGCGGCTTACGCACCGGATCAAACGATTATTGATCAAGCGAAAGTACTGGCACAAGAGTCAGGCGGCCGGATCGAACAATATACAGATCCTGTTCAAGCAGTTGCGGGAGCGGATGTCATTTACAGTGATGTATTTGCGAGTATGGGACAAGAAGAAGAGTCAGCAGATCGACTAAAAGCGTTCCAAGGATATCAAGTCGATCAAACGTTGTTGATGTCAGCCGCTGACGATGTGATTTTCCTGCACTGTCTTCCGGCGCACCGCGGGGAAGAAGTGACGGCAGAAGTCATTGACGGCAGTCACTCGCTTGTATTTGATCAGGCAGAAAATCGACTCCACGCGCAAAAGGCATTGATGATTGAATTAATCGGAGTAATGAACTGAAACAAAAAGACAGGCTGTGTTCCTTATCTGGAACGAACAGTCTGTCTTTTTGTTTTAATCGTATTGACGCCGGGCGAGTTGTTCGGTTTGCTCTTTTATAATCTGCCGTTTATTTTTTTCATGCAACCGCCCCATGAAGGACGTTCGTTGCCACGAGGGAGACCAGTCCGACTCCTTATGTGCACGTAAGGCCAAGATGTAGTCGTAACTCAAATGAAGGCGCTCAATCATTTCCGTGCGAACATCACAAATATGACCGTGTCCTGGAATAAGAAGCTTTACTTCATACTCATAAATGAACGACTCAAGTAATTCGAGTGTCGTTAAATATTCACCCGAGTCGTGTTCAATTAAAGGAATTTCGACGTCGGAGGCATAGTCCCCACAGACGAGGATATGGAGCGGCATCACCACAAACGATAAATGGGTGGATTCATGACCGGGAGTCAGGAAAAAAATCAATTTAGTTTTACCGATTGTCAACGTCGTTTCTGATTCTTCGATGACATGTGTAATATTCGGAAAAAGGACAGGGGACTCGATATAGTATTCGTCATTAAAATTTTGGACTTCTTCCAGTGCTGCCATCCGGTCCACATCCACAAAGCGGCGAGACGCAATCGCGATCGCATCTTTGAAGGCATAGGCACCTAATATATGATCAAAATGAGCATGGGTATAAACGATATAAAGAGGACGGTCGTGTCGGATGATTTCCACATCGCGGCGGACCGTTGCGATTTCATCCGGTAACCAACCCGGATCAACGACAATCAGACAGTCGGGTGTCTCAATCAAGGTCGAGGTCGTTTTCATTAATGTACTTTGGTAGACCGTGACACCGGGCATCTTCATTTGAATCATGACAGTCCTCCTCTTTTCTTGTTGTAACGTTTTATATCGAACTATACCCGAAAGCAGGCAAAATGTATCCTGGAGAAAACAAAAAGACGGCTTGCAAGCTGCAAGCCGTCCGCCCTCGAGGGCATAAAAGTCGTTGACCTATGTGTCGTTGACCTATGTTATGTCATAAATTGGAGCGGGTGAAGAGAATCGAACTCTCATCATCAGCTTGGAAGGCTGAGGTTTTACCACTAAACTACACCCGCAAAAGTTGCTACATGAAATATAGTAGCATAGCAAAGCGTTTATTTCCATAACTTTTATGAAAAAAGGTAATTCTTTAGATTTTATGTGTACAATAATAAGAGCTAAATCGTTTACATGAGCTTCCTGTAACGAGAGTGAGTGGCTGAGGATGGAAAGAGGAGCGAATGACTGGTGAACAAAGTTCGAGTTTGGAGCGAACAGCTGATGGGAAAAGGATGGATGGCGACATGTCACCATCAAATCGATCGTTATCGCTTCACGACAGGAGAGTGGTTTCTTAACGCAAGCTTACTTGCCTTTTCAATCGAACAGGATGCAGATATGCTACCGGACGTGCTTCCGAACGAATTGAGGATTCCATTAGTATCTGAACGGATGAAACAGATATTGGAGCGGCTGACACCGTTTTCCGTCCAATGTCTTCGTGTCCAACTGAAGACGCGAACGGGACTCATCAATTATTATCTCATCAATATTCTAGCGGTAAGACGGGTGGAACATCTACATAAGACGGAGATTTTCCGCACTCTTCGGAAAAGACAAGTCTACTTCATGACGGAGCGAATCATCAGTACATCGCTTGGTCCCCACCACATCTTGCGGGATGAACGTACGGAACGTATTTTCCTCTCGGATACGCTAGCGCGGTGTTTCCAACAACTAGCCGTGACAGGCATACATTTTGACGAGATAAATCGAATGGAGGAAATCATATGAAACAGTACACGGTCGATAATTGGATTACACTGCAATATCCAAAAACGTTTGAATATCAAGAAGAGGAGACATTCGTTAGTTTTTATTCGACGGAAGAAAACGCGATGGGAACGTTACAGTTATCCATCTACGAGTCGGACACAGAAGAACTGACACCTTTTGAAGCAGCAGAACAGGAAATCAACTTATTGGTGGAAGAATTTGGAATTGAGCTGACTGGACCACTTGAAGCACGTCGGAATTCTTCTAAAGAAGCACTTCTTGCTGTAGACGGAAAAGAAGAAGACGTCTTTATCCGGATTTATGCATACTCAGACGGAGAACGACTTGTTCTATTAACGTATTCTGCAGATCGTGAGTCATTGGAATTAGAAGAAATCGAAGCGATGATTTTATCGTTGAACTGGATTCATTGATTGAAAAGAGGCTGAGACATAATTCGGCTTTAGAAATGAAAAGGCCTTCGAAACGTTTTTCGTTTCGAAGGCCTTTTTCTATAAAATCATCCAGTTATGTCCCAGCCTCTTTTAATAATTATTGATGTCCTTGTTTACGCATGGAGGAAAGAGAATGTGATCCGACTTGCTTATTCAGCCAACCCGCGATATCCGCAAAAACCCGAATCCGCTCAAACTCGTGGAATAACTCATGCCGCAATCCGCGGTAGACCGTGAGTTGGACCCCTTCAACACGAACACGGTTATAGGCATCAAACAGGGTGTGGATTCCTTTGCCGTCAAAAGCAACCGGATCATCTTCTCCGGCTATCAGCAGCAAGGGTAAGTGACGCGGATGTTGGTACAGGTGAGCCAATGAATTGACGGATTTGGTCGCCGCCAGTAACTCGTGAAAAAAGCCGAGTGTCACGGTTTGTCCTGACAAAGGATCTTCATCGTAACGTAAGACCGATTGAGGGTCGGAGGATAACCAGGCATTCGGTGAAAGTGCCGGGAAGAAACGTAAGTTATACCGACCAAAAATGAACTTGCTGAGTGCTTCTGCCGGGTGCTGAGAAGAAGTTTGTTCAATGAGTCGTCCGACAATTTTTTGACTGACGGTTCCGAGTAATCCACTGTCCGTCGGAGGACCGCTTGCAATGACGCCTGCTAACTCATGTCCAAGCGTTTGGCCAAGGCGTCTTGAAATGAGTGAACCGAAGCTGTGACCAAACACGAAAACCGGTAAATCCGGATAACGGTCCTTGATATCGTAAACCAGTTCTTCAGCATCCTGCATCAACTGCGCAAAACCGTATTCCGGCTCCAGATGTCCGAGCGAGTCCAGTTGTTGCGCACGTGTACCGAAACAGCGTAAATCCGGAATGACCGTGTGGTAATGATGGGCATAAAGGAACTCGGCAAACTCTTGATAGCGCGCACCGTGCTCCATCATTCCATGAAAAACAATGACGATTCCTTTTGGAGCGTTAGCTTCTAGCAGATGCATCGTCGTCGTGTAGCCGTCTGATGCGATCCAGTGTGTATGGTCGATTGTCACATCTATCATCCTTCCCTGATTAAGAAAGTCCGTATATGGTTCCGTCTTCAGAAATTCCCATCTTATTGGCAGCCGGTGTTTTCGGTAAACCCGGCATGGTTAATACATTCCCGGTCAAGGCGACGATGAACCCCGCACCGATGGATGGTTTGATTTCGCGGACAGTAATCGTAAATCCTTCGACACGTCCGTATTTGCTTGGATCATCTGTTAACGAGAAAGGCGTTTTCGCCATACAAATCGGTAAATGGCCCAGTCCGTTCTCGGTGCAGCGCTCAAGCTCGCGTAATGCCTTTTCTTCAAAGTGGACATCTGCTGCGCCATAGACCCGTTTGGCAATCCGTTCGATTTTTTGTGTCAGCGGCAGTTCAGACGGATAAAGCGGAGTAAATTGACTTTCTTCTTTCAAAGCTTCAAATACCTGTTCGGCCAGTACTTCTCCACCGGCCCCGCCTTGGCTGAATACTTCACTTTCAGCGACACGGATATTACGTTCACGACACCATTCGAGCACCGTATCGCGCTCTGTATCGGTATCACTCGAGAAACGGTTCAAGGCGACAACGGCCGGCACGCCGAACAAATCCATTGTCTCGACGTGCTTCTCGAGCAAAGCCAATCCTTCGACCAAAGCGGATAAATTTTCTTCCGCCAACTGATTTTTTGCAACGCCACCGTGCATTTTTAACGCACGTACGGTCGCAACGATGACAACCGCATCCGGATGCAGATTACCGATCCGGGATTTAATGTTAAAGAATTTTTCAGCTCCGAGATCTGCTCCGAATCCTGCTTCCGTGACGACATAATCACTCAGCTTCAAGGCAGTACGTGTCGCAATCAGCGAGTTACAGCCGTGGGCAATATTGGCGAACGGTCCACCATGGATCAAAGCCGGCGTACCTTCGACCGTTTGGACGAGGTTTGGACGGAAGGCTTCTTTTAAAAGTAATGTTGCAGCACCAGAAGCTTCGATATCCTGAACTGTAATCGGTTGTTGATCGTACGAATACGCGAGAACAATCCGGCTGATCCGTTCTTCTAAATCGGTAATGGAATCGGCGAGACAGAGAACGGCCATGATTTCCGAAGCGACCGTAATATCAAATCCATCTTGACGCGGAACACCATGAGCCGGTCCACCGAGTCCAATTGTAATTTGTCGTAAGGCCCGGTCATTGAGGTCAAGGACACGTTTCCACGTAACGCGACGCGGATCGATCCGTAAGTCGTTCCCTTGATGGAGATGATTATCGAGCAGAGCACTGATTGTATTGTGAGCTGATGTGATGGCATGCATGTCGCCCGTAAAATGAAGATTAATCTCTTCCATCGGCAAGACTTGACTGTAACCACCACCGCACGCTCCGCCTTTTAATCCCATCGTCGGTCCGAGCGACGGTTCGCGTAAACAGATCATCGTTTTATGATTGAGGCGGTGCAGCGCTTGACCAAGTCCGACCGTTACTGTCGATTTTCCTTCTCCGGCAGCCGTCGGATTAATCGCCGTGACAAGAATCAGTTTCCCGTCCGTCTTCGTCGCCAATCGTTCAGCTAGTCCGTCCGTCAACTTCGCTTTGTATTTTCCGTACGTATCATAATCTGCATCGGTCAATCCGATATGTTCAGCGATTTCGGAAATCGGTCGTAGAATTGTTTGTTGGGCAATTTCTAAATCAGAACGAATGGTTTTTTCCATGGCGTAATCTTCCTCTCAAGATGAATTTCTCTATATTTCCTTAATAGTAGCTCATCTGAAACAGACACGCCAAATAATCGTTCAATATATTCCACCCAATGTGTCAAATGGTTGCGTTTTCATTTTATGGAAAGTTGCGTAGGCTAGGGATAGAGGAGGGATGAGCAATGGCAGTAAGCAATAAGAAAAAAGTAAAGCGCGGACTTGAATTTTGGATGTTTGTCGGACCCGTCTTTTTGGTGTTCGCAGTGATTGTTCTCGTACCTTTTTTTAATGGTGTCATGTATTCATTCACGGACTGGAACGGGATTACCGGCGAATTAAATTGGATTGGATTTGACAACTATGTGCGTCTCTTTACAGTGGATGAACAGTTTCAGCAGTCCTTTTGGCTGACGACGAAATATACCGTCGTTGCCGTGATTTTAACGAATTTAGTCGGATTCATCTTAGCGTTTTTACTCACGCAAAATATTCGGACACGAAACTTCTTACGGACGATTTTCTTCATGCCAAACTTGATTGGTGGATTGATTCTCGGATTCGTCTGGCAGTTTATTTATGTTAAAGGATTTGCGTCGATTGGTGAACTGACAGGATGGAGTTTATTCGAACTCCCTTGGCTTGGTGATGCCCGAACCGGTTTTTGGGGCATTGTCATCGTCTCAATCTGGCAAGGCGGAGGATATATCATGGTTATTTACATCGCTGCCCTGCAAAATGTCCCGCAGGAGCTGATTGAAGCAGCAAAAATTGATGGAGCCAATCGATTATCCACGTTGCGGAATATTACGATTCCGCTGATTATGCCATCCGTAACGATTTGCCTGTTCTTGACGATTTCTTGGTCCTTTAAATTATTCGATACGAACTTATCGCTGACAAATGGTGGTCCGTTCAAATCGACAGAAATGCTTGCGCTGAACATCTATAAAGAATCGTTTACAAATAACAATCTGGGTCTCGGTTCTGCTAAAGCGATCATCTTCTTTGTCGTCGTTGCCGCGATCACGGTCACCCAAGTCTATTTGACGAAAAAACGGGAGGTGGAAGCATGAGTACCGCACAACCTTTACCGAAACCGGAACTGACGCCGGAGAAACCGGCACCGAAAAAGCGTGGTCGTTATTCCGTGCGTCTTGGAACCGTGGAGATTGCCGCACTATTAATGGGTTTACTGTACATGATTCCATTTTATTATGTGGTTTCAAATTCATTTAAGACACAGGGTGACATCTTTACGAATACATCGGGGCTTCCGAAAGAATGGATCACCTCGAACTATACAGATGCCTGGGAAGCGATGAATTTCGGAAAAGTTTTTCTGAACTCTGTCATCATTACCGTCGGTGCAAATGCGATTATTGTCATTTTTTGTTCGATGGCTGCATGGAAACTCGTTCGGACGAAAAGTCGGTTATCGACAATCATCTTTTTCTTATTTGTCGCGGCGATGATCATCCCGTTCCAATCGATTATGATTCCGTTATCGAAGCTGTCGGGTGACCTCGGTCTGCAAAACAGTTATTGGGGTCTGATTTTGATGTATCTTGGTTTTGGTTCCGGGTTATCAATTTTCTTGTATCACGGATTCATGAAGTCGATCCCGGAGGAGATTGAAGAGGCAGCCATCATTGACGGTTGTTCGCAGTGGGGAGTCTTTTGGCGGATCGTGTTCCCATTGCTTAAACCGATTACGGTGACGATTGTCATCTTGAACACACTGTGGATTTGGAATGATTTCTTGTTGCCATCACTCATGTTGCGTGATGTCGAACTGCGGACGATTCCGCTCGCGACGTTCTATTTCTTCGGTCAGTATACGAAGCAGTGGGACTTGGCACTGCCGGGACTGATCCTCGGAATTATTCCGCTGTTACTCTTCTTCTTCGCGATGCAAAAACAAATTATTCAAGGAATTACGAGTGGTTCAATCAAATAAATTGTAAGCGCGTTCTCGCTTCTGCGGGAACGTTTTTCTTCGGATTATCTAATCTGATTAGTCAGATTATTTTATTTTTTTTTGAAAAAAGGACTTTTCAAATGCTTGCCGGATGGTGTACGATGTTCTCAATTCAATTGTAACAACGACGTTGAAGGGAAGAGTAACATCTTGTAATACCGAATTAGCGAGCTGGGGACGGTGAGAGCCCAGTCGGAAACAAGTTGCGAAGAACATCCCGGAGTCGCTACCCGAACACTGAAGTCAGTAGGCGTAGCCGGAGTTGCCTGTCCGTTATCATATGGCCGAAGATTGAGATGATAATTGATCATCAGTCTTTTGAGTGAGCAGCTGAGCTGTTAACATGGGTGGTACCGCGGAACCGAGTCTTTCGTCCCATATTCTTGGGAGAGAAGGGCTCTTTTTTATGGCTTCTTTTTCAAACACACAATTGAGGAGGAAGATTACCATGACAACACTCGTATCGATGAAACAGACACAGGAAGCCATCACACTCGTAAAAAAACGCTTTGAGGAGCAATTCTCAGCACAACTTGGATTAACACGCGTCGAAGCGCCATTATTCGTCGAAAGCACACTCGGAGTCAACGATCATCTAAACGGAATCGAACGCGTCATCCGCTTTGATGCGATTGACCATCAGGCAGAACTCGAAATCGTTCAATCTCTTGCGAAGTGGAAACGCCAAGCACTCCACACGTACGGATTCTCAAAAGGCGAAGGCTTATACACATTAATGCATGCCATCCGTCGTGATGAAGTATTGGATGAAACCCATTCGATTCATGTCGATCAGTGGGACTGGGAACGGGTCATCACAAAAGAAGAGCGGACGATTGACTATCTGCAAACGACGGTTCGTGCGATTTATGAATCAATTCGTCAAGTGGAACGTGAAGTCGAAGAGAAGCTCGCGATCGAAGCGATTTTGCCGGAGACGATCCATTTCATGACGACACAAGATCTTGAAGATGCGTACCCGAGTCTTTCGACAAAAGAGCGGGAGACGGAAGTGACGAAAGAGTATGGTGCAGTCTTCTTGATGCAGATCGGCGGTGCGCTGGCATCCGGAGAAAAACATGATGGTCGAGCGGCTGACTATGATGACTGGACGCTCAACGGTGATATTTTAGTCCACCATCCGGAAATCGGGGCGTTCGAACTTTCGTCGATGGGTATCCGTGTTGATCGGGAGACGTTACTGGCACAGATCGAAACAACAGGCGAACATGCGAAACTTGATTTCCCGTTCCATCAGGGTGTATTGGAAGAGAAACTTCCGCTGACGATTGGTGGAGGAATCGGACAATCCCGGATGGCGATGTTCCTCTTGAAGAAACGTCATATCGGTGAAGTTCAAGCATCGGTCTGGTCGGAAGAAACACGCGTGTCGTACCGTGAGCAAGGTGTGCACCTGCTGTAAGAACGAGTGATGTACTGATAGATATAATTCAAAACGTCCTGCTGACCATGATTTCATGGACAGTAGGATGTTTTTTATGCGCTAAAATAAGTTCATCCGACCTCAGACGGAGGAAAGACGTGTGAAAACACGTTATAATGGGCATATGAACTAATAAGAGAGAGGTGAAGACATGTCAGCGATACTCATTACAGGATTAGTGTTTGCCGTACTTTTCGTAGCTTTCCTTTGGTTTAACATTAAAGGATTACGGACGATGTGGCGCGATTACAAACGCACGGGATCAATGATGGCACTTGGCTTCTTTATCGTCGGAATCATCGGGATCTTTACAGGAGTCTGGACGACGCTCGTCGTCATCATTTATTATCTTCTTCGTCCTGCACGAGGCTGAATTAGAGGAGTGGTTGGATGTTAGAATGGTTGTTCTCAGCCGGAGAGTCGAATCTCTGGCTGTTTTTAGGAATTATGATTCTGGGGCTCGGGACGGAATTAATTCCGGCTGAAGTCGGTTTGCCGGTACTCGGTCTCTATGTTTCGAACGGAACGATTGGATGGACTGCAGCCGTCTTGATTGGTTTCCTCGGCAGTCTGATGGGGGCGACGTTATTTTATTTTCTCGGTCGTTATGCCGGACGTCCAATTTTGATTCGCTACGGAAAATGGTTAATGATTAAGGAACGGGAAATCGTTCAAGGAGAACGGATCGTATCGAAATACGGTTCCTGGTCAGCATTGTTTGGCCGATTTTTCCCAGTTGTTCGTTCTGTCGTTTCCATTCCGTGTGGTTTATTTAATTTGTCTTTCAAACGTTACTTACTGGCCTCAAGCATTGGGTTATTCCCGGTGTCATTCTTCTATGTGTGGTTGGGAGAAAAGTTTGGAGTGGAGCGGGCAGAGTCCATGTTGAAAGGACTCGAACAGGAGTTATGGTGGATTCTCGGTATTATCGTCGTCGGAATCATCGGATACATTTTGTATCGCCGCTTTAAATCAAAGCGTTAAGAGAAATGACAAAAAAGAGCTGACAGCGGCGTCAGCTCTTTTTTGTCATTTCTTTTTGCGGGAATAAAAAACGTTTAAGCGTTTTAATACGATGTTTTGGTGTTAATAGAAGCAATTGATCCCGGCCTTCAAAAATCGTATCGCCCCGTGGCGTCACGATTTGATCGTCCCGAATGATGGCCGTGATTAAAAATTCCTGCGGCAGATCAATGTCCGAGATGGCTTTCCCGACAAACGGATGAGAGTTAGGAATCGTCAATTCAATGATTTCAGCATTGGGTTTACCAATCGACATGAACTCAATGACCGTTTGAATCGTGGATGAACCTGTTTCGTTTAAATGAAGCCGGTCCGCCAGGAAGGTCAACATACTCCCTTGGATCAACGTGGATAAAAGAACAGTGAAAAAGACGATGTTGAAGATTATTCCGGCATTGTCGATTCCGGCAACGAGCGGATAGGTTGCGAGAATGATCGGAACGGCTCCTTTTAAACCGGCAAAAGAGACAAACACTTTTTCCTGCCAAGAATATTTAAAAGGAAGGAGACTGAGCCAGACCGAAACCGGACGAGCGATAAAGATTAAAATCAAAGCGAGGGCAATCGATGATAGGATCACCTGCGGATCAAGCAGCTGTTTCGGGAACACGAGTAATCCGAGCACAATGAACATTCCGATTTGCGCCAAGTGTGCCATGCTCATCGTGAAACGGACGAGCGTCTGGCGGTAGACCAACTCATGATTGCTGATATAAATAGCCGTCACGTAAACAGCTAAGAACCCACTGGCATGAACGGTGTCGGCAATACCAAATGAAAGAAAAGCAAAGGACATCAACAGAATCGGATAAAAACTGGATGAACTGAGGTCAATCCGATTGAGTAACGTCGAGGCAATCCAGCCGATGAACAGACCAAGCAATAATCCAATCATCATTTCCCAGACAAGAGACGTTAAACCGGAAACCAGTGAAGCGTCCTTTGGATTCGTAACGAATTCAAGGAAGAAAACGGTCAGAAAAACAGCCATCGGATCGTTCGTTCCGGATTCGAGTTCTAACGTCGATCCGACTTTTCGCCGGACGGATTGTCCGCTGAGCACTGAAAAAATCGCGGCAGCGTCCGTCGACCCGACGATGGCTCCTAATAAGAAGGCATTGGCCCAGCTGAAGCCGAGAATGTAGTGGGAGGCGACAGCGACAATCGTCGTCGCGATGAAGACACCAAACGTCGCAAGTGAAAGGGAAGGCGCAAGCTCCGTTTTGACTTCTTTCCAGGCGGTCTGAAGTCCCCCTTCGAATAAGATGACAATTAAAGCGACGGTACCAAGCAATTGTGCCAGCTCCGCATCATCGAATCGAATGAAACCGGTAATATCACTACCGGCAATCATACCAAGTGCGATGAAAATCAAGAGAGCGGGAATGTTAAGGCGACTGGATAATTTCGTCGTCCAGACTGCCGTGAATAACAATAAACCAATCAATAAAATCGTGAATTGTAGGGACATTGCATCAAACTCCTTCGTGAAGTAGTATCTACTTTCATCATACACTAATCCCGACTTTTTTAATCGGATAACGATTGTTCAATATTTTCCACCGCACCGGACAAAATTATCCGTTTTTATTGCAAACGTTTTCATTTATTGTAAAAGCGTAGCACGATTATCAACTCGAAAATCAGGGAGGTATCCGAATGCGTAAACGTAAATGGGCAGCACTACCAGTTATGACGACCGCAATGGTCGTAGCACTTGCAGCATGTGGTGGCGGTGGAACACTCAATAGTGATGACTCAAAGGACAGTGGCTCTTCTAAGGACGGGAAGACCCTCAACGTATTCCAATTTAAAGCTGAAATCGCAAAAGACATGGAAAAGATGGCGAAGGCCTATGAAAAAGAAACGGACGTAAAAGTCGTTGTTCAAACGGTCGGTGGCGGATCGGATTATGGCGCGGCTTTAAAATCACAGTTTGCTTCAGGGAATGAACCGGATGTCTTTAACAACGGTGGATTTACAGAAGCAAAAACGTGGCAAGACAAATTGGAAGATCTTTCAGATGAAAAATGGGTCAGTGATTTAACAGACCTCTCGAAAGAACCAATGACGATTGACGGGAAACTTTATGGTATGCCGATGAACCTGGAAGGTTATGGTTTTATCTACAATAAAGAAATCTTTAAGAAAGCCGGTATTACAGAGTTACCAAAAACCTTAACAGAATTAACGGAAGCATCTAAAAAACTGAAAGCGGATGGTGTCACGCCATTCTCAATCGGATACGGCGAGTGGTGGATCCTTGGAAACCACTTGATGAATATCCCGATGGCGCAACAGGATGATCCGGATCAGTTCATTGCCGATTTGAACTCTGGAAAAGGAAAGTTCGAAGACAACAAACAATTCAAAGAATTCATGAACTTGTTTGATTTGACGATCGAATACGGAAACAAAAATCCGTTGACGACGGATTATAATACACAAGTTTCTCAGTTTGCTGAAGGGAAAACAGCAATGATTCAACAAGGAAACTGGGCGCAACAATTGATTACAGATGTCAATCCGGATATCGAGATGGGCTTCATTCCGATGCCGATCAATGACGATAAAGAAAAAATGGACCGTCTTCCGGTTGGTGTACCGAACAACTGGGTTGTTAACAAAAATTCGAAAAACAAAGAAGAAGGTAAAAAATTCCTCGAGTGGATGGCGACATCTGACACAGGAAAAGATTACATGGTCAACAAATTTAAATTCATCCCGGCCTTCAAATCAATCGAAGCAGCCGATCTTGGACCACTTGCTGACGATATCATCAAGTACTCTAAAGAAGATAAAACCATCTCGTGGAACTGGTTCAAATACCCGGACGGTGCTGTCAATGAATTTGGTGCCATCATGCAGGCATACGTAGGAAAACAAAAAACATCGGAAGAGATGTTACAGGACTTTACGAAGACATGGGAAAAAATGAAGAAATAATAAAAAAGCGTGTTGCTTCCAACAAAAATTGGAAGCAACACGCTTTTTTTAATGAAGGAAAAACAATTGAATGAAAAATAGAACGGCAAACAGATAAATCAAAAAGTGAACACGTTGTTTTTGAACGGCCTTCATGATCGGATAGATGATGAATCCAAACGCGATACCTGTTGCGATACTGCCGGATAGCGGCATGATGATGATCACCATGAACGCGGTAAAGGCTTCGCTGAAATTTTCCCACTCGATTTGTTTGATGTTTTGTAACATCAGGGCACCTACAAGAAGTAAGGCCGGTGCTGTAATAGCAGGAACACTCGAGATCGATTGAACGATTGGACCAAACACTGCTGACAGCGCAAACAAGATTCCGACCGTGACAGAGGTCAAGCCGGTTCGTCCACCCGCTGCGACACCGGAAGCCGATTCGACATAGGCCGTTGTCGGACTTGTTCCAAACATAGCTCCGGCAATCATCGCCGTTGAATCAGATAACAGGGCACGTTCACTGTTTTTAAGTGATCCGTCTTCTTCGATCAGTCCAGCCTGTTCGCCGACTGCGACCATCGTTCCGGTCGTATCAAACATCGTGACGAGCACAAACGAAAGAACACCACTGAAAAGTCCATATTGAATGACATCTTGAACGGCAGTGAGCGGATTCGCGACAACAATGCCTTCCGGTAAAGTCGGTAAAGCAATCAAAGTTTTCGAGAACGTCAACTCACCGGTCAAGAAAGCGAGCAATCCGGATAAAATCATAGCGTACAACAGTCCGCCCGGAACGCGCTTAACCGTCAGAATAGCAGCTGCCAGTAAGCCAACTAATGTGATTAGAGCTTCCGGTGACGTTAAAGAGCCGATTGTAATCAAGGTAGCCGGATCTGCCACAAGGATACCGGACATCTTCAAACCGAGGGAAGCGATGAACAAACCGATTCCTCCAGTGATTGCTAATTTAAGTGTAGTCGGAATGACTTCAATCAACTTAGTCCGCAAAGGGGACAGCGACAACAAAAGAAAAATGATTCCGGCGACGAAGACAACTGATAAAGCCGTTTGGTATGGAATTTTTTCACCGATGACAAGTGTATACGTGAAATAAGCGTTTAATCCCATTCCTGGTGCTACGGCAATCGGTAGGTTGGCATAGAAGCCCATTAATAACGTTCCGATCAGCGTAGCAATGATCGTTGCCGAGAAAGCTTGATCTTGTGGAATCCCTGCCTCGGACAAAATAGTTGGGTTGACGAAAAGAATATAAGCCATCGTGATGAACGTGATAAAACCAGCTTGAATTTCACGTTTGACCGTTGTATCGTGTGCTGAAAGTTTAAACATGAGTCAAAGACCACCTTAATCTCAAAAGTTTGTTAAAAACGAACATTAACGATGATATATCAATATTCATTCGGAATCAAGTGTTGTTTTTTTAGAAATATAATTTGAATGAAATCACAACGGATGTAAACAAATAAAAGTCACGCATGTAAGCGGATACAGCTATGCTATACTAATTATTAGAAGAAAAAGGATGGAGGAGACGGCGATGAAGAGCATCCGAACACGTTTGATCCGACTTGTCGTCTTAGCAATTCTGATTCCGACGACGCTTGCTACATCAGCTTCTTATCTCTATGTACGCAACCAAAACGTGGAGCAGGCGGAACGTTCAAGCTTGAACGCTTTGAAAAGAGGAAGTAACCAAATCAGTCATTATATGGAAGATGTAAGACGGTTACCGACGAGTTTGTATGCCAATCGCTCATTGCTCAATATTATGAACGTCGGAGCGGATGCCGAGCTCAGTGAATCGGAAGGTGTGATTTCACGGGCGCTGCTCGGACTCTTTTTATCCAGGCAAGACATTGAGCAACTTCACTTCGTTATCTTAAAAGGCAACTCAGAGTACTCGGTTTATAACATGAAGACATCAAGCCGGGGGAAATTTGATTGGCTGCAGGAGACCGATTACTTTCGTTTGATGAAACAGGAAAACGGCTGGCTGATTGATCCGGCACATCCGATTGCTGCCTATAATACACATACGATGATTTTGGATGATAAACAGATTGTCAGCTTCCGTTACCGGATCAATCGTGTGGAAACGGATGAACCGCTCGGGTTTCTTTCTGTCGATATTCCGACGAGTGTCTTTGAACAACAATTAAAGCTGTTCGAAAATTTCCCCGGTGAATCGCTTTGGCTGTTGAATGGAAATCAGCTGATTGCGAAAACGGGAAAAGAACTTCCGGTCACGAATGACCGATTGACAGGTAAAAGTGGAAGCATGCGTGTCGGTGACTCATTCATCGTCTATGCCAAAACGAAAACACAAGGTGTTCCCGTTACATTGGTCAAGACGACTCCATACGCTTCTGTCGTCAAAGGTGCTAATGAAACGGCCCTGATTTTAATTTTGATCGGGATTGTCTCGTTGGTCTTGATGATTATTGCAGCAAGTCTCGTAGCACTTGAAATCACAAAACCAATCAAACAACTGACAGCAAACGTATGGCGTGTCGAACAAGGTGATTTATCAGCCCAATTCGTTGCGACGACCAATGATGAAATAGGATTACTGAATCGACAGTTCCAACGAATGATTCAACGAATCGACCGGCTGATCAAACGGGAATACCGTTTGGCACTTGAAAATCGGACGAATGAATTGCGTGCCTTACAATCTCAATTGAATCCGCATTTTTTATTTAATGCCCTGCAATCCATCGGGACGACGACGTTACAGGGCGACCGGAAAATCGCATATCGTTCGATTACAGGACTTTCGCAGATGATGCGTTATTCCATGAACAATGAGCAGACGATCGTGACGTTGAAGCAGGAAGTGGATCATCTCCAATCCTACATGCGTCTTCAACAGCAACGTTTTCCGGATCGGTTCCGTTATATTGTCGATGTACCGTGGCATATGAATTCGATTGAAGTTCCAAAGATGATTTTACAACCTTTTGCTGAAAATTATTTTAAGCATGCGTTTAATCAGCAGGTGGATGCAACCGAAAATTATCTCGCTTATAAAGTCAGAAGCGATGGGGATCAACTGATCATCCAAGTGGAAAACAGCGGGGCAGTCATGGAATCAACAGAACTGGAAAGTATTGATCAAACCATGCGCATGCATCGCCGGCCGGAAGATCGTCAAACGTCCGGCATCGGTCTACACAATATCTACGAACGTCTATTGATCTTTTATGGAGAGGAAGCCAGCATGATCCTGCAGTCTCCAATTGAAGGTGGTTTTAGAATCGTCATTCGAATTCCCGTTGAACAGGAGGAACTGTGATGAATGTATTGATCGTAGACGACGAAAAACATGTACGTGATGCCGTAAAATTGCTCGGAGAGTGGGATACATGGCAGGTAGACAACATCTTTGAAGCGGATGATGGAGTCACTGCCAAACGTTTTTTGGAACAGGAAAAAATCGATTTGATGTTAACAGATGTTGAAATGCCCGGACTTGACGGGTTAAGTTTACTCGAATGGACAAAAAATCATCATCCAAAGGTCGTCACGATTGTATTGACAGGGTATGATGATTATACGTATATGCGTCGTGCAATTTTGCATCAATCGTTTGATTACTTACTCAAGCCGATCGATCCTGATATTTTAAATGATGCCGTCGCCCGTGCGATGGAATTGATAGGTCCTGCTCCAGAACAAGGAGAAGCGATTGATCAGATTGCAAAGTACATCGCGACACATTATGCGGAAGAACTAACGCTTCAACTCATGAGTGAACGCTTTTACTTAAGTCGGGAATATATTTCAAGACGATTTAAACAACGTTTTTCGGTTAATCTTTCGGATTACATTCAAACGATCCGTTTAAATCGGGCAAAGGAATTGTTGGGTGAGACGGATGCTCGCATCTACGAGATTGCGCTTGAAGTCGGATACCATGATGATAAATATTTTCGGAAAGTCTTTAAAAAGCAATTCGGAATGACTCCGAATGAGTTCCGAGAGTTGTTGTCGGTTTAGTCACTATTTAAGAGGAGGAATCGTACATGAGCGTACACATTAACGCAACAGAAGGTCAGATTGCAGAAACCGTATTACTTCCAGGAGATCCGCTTCGTGCAAAATATATTGCCGATACATTTTTAGAGGACGTCGTTTTGTATAACGAAGTTCGCGGAATGTATGGTTTTACAGGAACGTATAAAGGCAAAAAAGTTTCTGTTCAAGGAACAGGGATGGGTGTCCCGTCGATGTCGATTTATGCAAACGAATTGATCCAATCATACGGAGCTAAAAATCTGATTCGAGTCGGTACTGCCGGCGGGATCACGCCGGATGTCAAAGTCCGCGACGTCGTCATCGCGATGAGTGCGTCACATGATATGGCACAAAACCGAGTTCGGTTCAACGGACTGGATTATGCGCCGACAGCATCGTTTGACTTATTGCACAAAGCTTATATGACAGCGAAAGAGCACGGCATCGATGCAAAAGTCGGTCAAATCTTCACGACCGATCAATTTTATCAAGATGATTTCCATCACTTCAAAAAATGGGCGGACTTTGGTTGCCTGGCAATCGAGATGGAAGCGGCAGGCCTCTATACACTTGCTGCAAAACATAAAGTCAATGCGCTGACGATCTTGACGATTTCCGATCATTTGTTGACGGGCGAAGAGACGACATCGGAAGAACGTCAAACGACGTTTAACGATATGATGAAAGTAGCACTAGAGACAGCGATTCAGCTGTAAACGGAAGGCGGAGAAAACACTCTCCGCTTTTTTTATTTGCCCTGACAGCTATGGTAGAATGAGAAGTAAGAAATGAATGAGCTCACAAGGGGGATTTACGGATGGGATTGACGACAACGGGATTAGATGTAGCACGTCAGGTCGAGGTACAACGGACTTTTTACAAGACAGGCGCAACAAGAAGCATTGCTTTTCGTTTAAGTATGTTGACGTTTTTGAAACAAGCGATTGAAACGCATGAAGCAGCCATTTATGATGCATTGAAAGCAGACTTGAATAAAGGACGTCAAGACGCCTTTACGACAGAAATCGGTTTTGTCTACGGCGAAATCAATCGGATGGAAAAACAATTGCGCCGTCTTGCAAAGCCGCGCCGTGTCGGGACGCCATTGTTGCATTTCGGCTCGAAAAGCGAAATCCGTTTCGAGCCGTACGGAAACGTGCTTGTCATTGCACCTTGGAATTATCCTTTCCAACTTGCCCTTGCACCTGTCGTAGGAGCGATTGCAGCAGGAAATACCGTCGTTTTAAAACCTTCGGAATTAACGCCAAACGTCTCGCGTGTGTTGCGTGAAGTTTTTGAGACAGCCTTCCATGAACGTTTTGGTGTAGTGATTGAAGGCGATGCGGAAGTGAGTGCAGCAGTGTTGGAAGAGAAGTTTGATTATATCTTCTTTACCGGCTCGACACGCGTTGGAAAAATCGTTCATCAAGCAGCAGCGAAACACCTGACACCGGTCACCCTTGAACTCGGGGGCAAGTCTCCGACGATTGTCCACAAGGATGCAGATTTAAGACTCGCAGCGAAGCGGATTGCCTGGGGGAAATGGTTAAACGCCGGACAGACATGTATCGCACCGGACTATGTTTTCGTTCATCGGGACGTCCAAGAAACATTCCTGCGTTATATCGAAGAAGAGGCATTTTCACAGTATGGGAACGGTGTAGGAGTTGGATCATACGTCAAAATTGTATCCGATAGTCACTTGGAACGCTTAACAGGCTATCTCGATCAGGGAGACATTGAATTCGGCGGACAAGTTGACCCGGAAACAAGAAAAATGGCTCCGACCGTCATGACGAACGTTCCACTTGATTCAAAATTGATGCAAGAAGAAATATTCGGTCCGATTTTGCCGGTTCTTGTATATGATGAAATCGAAGATGTCATCACATTTGTCACAGACCGTGACAAACCGCTTGCACTTTATTTGTTCACAGAGAACGATTTCGTCAAGGAACGTGTCCTGAACCGGATTTCCTTTGGCGGCGGTTGTGTGAATGATACACTCATGCATGTCGCACAGCATAATTTACCGTTTGGTGGCGTTGGCGCCAGTGGTATCGGCGGATATCATGGCAAATACAGCTTTGAAACGTTCAGCCATCGAAAAGGTCTTGTGCACAACACGACGAAGTTTGATTTACCTTTCCGTTATATGCGTTCAAATACTGATTCCAAATGGATGCGCTTTTTGTTATGATGGTTGAGGTTTGATTTATATGAAGTTCTATAAAAAGTAAATTTTTTGTTAAATTAAGGAGTACAATTTTGAAACGTCAATTACGTCAGTGGATCAAGAAAACCAAATTGATCGAAACGGGATTGCATCTTGTGATGCGGTTGTTTGCTTGTTTGCCGGTTCACCAAAATCGCTTCCTTTTTGAAAGCTTTTTAGGGAAACAATACAGTGACAATCCACGTGCTATTTATGAAACGCTAAAACAAGAACATCCGGAACTTGAGTTGATTTTCAGTAAAGATCGGCAAAGTGTATTACATGACCCGACGGTTCAGACAGTAGATCGAATGACCATTCGCTGGATTTATCTGCTCGCTACATCGCGTGTCTGGATTTCTAACAGCAGGCTTCCCTCTTGGTTGTTCAAACGAAAAGGAACCATCTATTTACAAACGTGGCATGGAACGCCGTTAAAGAAGTTAGCACTCGACATGGATGATGTGCAGATGGCTAATACGACGACAGAACGCTATAAACGTGACTTTGCGCGTGAAGCATCCAAGTGGGATGTATTGATTTCACCGAACGCCTATTCAAGTCGGATATTTCGGCGGGCCTTTGATTTTTCAGGTGAAATGCTTGAAATCGGTTATCCGCGTAATGATGTGTTTTACCAGACGGAACGCCATCCGGAAATTCTTGAACGGGTCTATTCCCGGTATCAGATCGATCGGACCAAAAAAATCATTCTATATGCGCCGACATGGCGAGACAATGAATATGTGGTACAGGGGTCTTATTCCTTTAAGTTGCCTTTTTCGTTGGAACAGTTTGAAAAACGGTTTGGTGCTGAATATACGTTACTCATCCGGATGCATTATTTAGTCGCAGATCAAGTGGATACGACGGCTTATCCCTCTATTCATAACGCTTCGGGTTACCCGGATATTTCAGATTTGTATATCGCAGCGGATGCCATGATTACGGATTATTCTTCCGTCATGTTTGACTATGCGCATTTGAAACGACCGATGATTTTTTATACGTATGATTTAGAACATTACCGGGACCAATTGCGCGGATTTTATTTTGACTTTGAACAGGAAGCACCCGGACCGCTCGTTTTACAACAATCACGGCTATTTGAAGAGATTGACCGATTGCACGAATGGAGCGATCGATATGGTCCGGCGTTTGCCGCATTTGAAAAGAAATTTTGTCAGTGGGATGACGGAACAGCGTCTTTAAAAGCCTATCAACGTATACTGCAACCCGCCAGCAATCAGCATAAAGGAGAATCATCATGAAAAAAGTCATCACGTACGGTACATTTGATTTACTACATTGGGGTCACATCAACATCCTCAAACGCGCAAAGGAAATGGGCGATTATTTAGTCGTTGCGATTTCGACGGACGAGTTCAATCGACTGAAACACAAAGAATCGTATCACAGCTTCGAAAACCGTAAATTGATTTTGGAATCGATTCGCTACGTTGACGAAGTTATCGCGGAAAACAATTGGGATCAGAAAGTCACGGATGTACAAGAACATCAAATTGATACATTTGTCATGGGGGATGACTGGGCCGGCGAATTCGATTTCT
Organism: Exiguobacterium sibiricum 7-3; assembly: GCF_000620865.1. NCBI lineage: Bacteria > Bacillati > Bacillota > Bacilli > Caryophanales > Exiguobacterium > Exiguobacterium artemiae. Next base: position 2,426,374 of record NZ_KK211190.1, on the reverse strand, counting down.
TGAAAGAATATTGTGAAGTCGTTTATCTCAGTCGGACGGAAGGTATTTCGACAAGCCAAATCAAAACGGAGTTAGGCAACGGTTCGTGAACAAACAAGACCACACCCTGCGTGCGGTCTTTCTTTATGGAAGGGGGGGAATAACGTGAGAGAGAGTATCGTGCAAATCTATTTGCTGCTTTTTCGGATTTTCTATCGGATCTTCTGTTTGTTACCTGTGAGACCAGTAACGCTCTTTTGGGTCACTTACGGTGATAATGTGAAACCGATCAATGATGCGCTCCTGACGGAATTTCCGAACGAAAAACGGTATTTGATTTATGATAAAAAATTTGTAAAATATCCGGAAGCATGGTCGGCAGAATATGCCTTGCCCTATCGCAGACTGCGTTTTATCCGACTGGCGTATCTGCTCGCGACATCGAAGCATCATTTCATCGATAACTACATCGGCGAATATAGTGTCGCCCCGATTCGCAAAGGAACAAAACGGATCCAGTTATGGCATGCTGCAGGGACGTTAAAAAAATTCGGTTTGACGTCCTCGAAGAGTTTAATGGTCCCGAAACATGTCCTGCGACGTTTCAAACGGGTGTATCGACGTTATGGGGACTTCATCGTACCGGGAGATGCATGTGCAGGACAATTCATGGCGCCGCATGATCTTCCACGGACAGTCTTCAAAACATTTGGAATGCCCCGGACGGATTATTGGTTCGACGAACAACATCAACATATTAAAAAACAACTTTGCGCTGCCTACGTCAAAAAGGAGCGGCGTATAATATTATATGCACCGACTTACCGGGAATATAATGGAATGGAAGGACAGACCGTCCGCCAACTCGAACAATTGACCGAGCAAGGCTGGACGATTCTCGTCAAATTACATCCGACGGTCCGCTCCATGTTCACGCATCAAAAAACAGATGTGCACTTCGTTACGGACGAATATTCAATCAATGATTACTTACTCATCACCGATGTATTGATCACCGACTATTCCTCGATTCCTTTTGAAAGTTGTCTGCTCGACATTCCGACTCTTCTTTACACACCTGATATTGATACGTACCGGCAAATTCCGGGTATCATCGATTCCTATCCGAACCCGCTACCGGTTATCTACACGAATCAATTTGACGTGATGTTGAACTGGATTAATTCGGAAGCAGCTCTGGAAGAAAGTCGAACGGCGATGAAAAAATTCAAAACGGTCTGGTATACGGAACAACCAGGACAAGCGACACGTCGTATTGTTGATCATTACTACCGGAAAGTGCGTTGAGGTAAAAAAACAATCTAAGTTTTTAAATGAAACTAGGATTGTTTTTTATTTAAAATATTTTGTGAAAACATGAACAATGTTTGACAATCTTTTGAAAAAACGTTTTTTTGACGTGTGATGTTCTATACTAGGGTCAGAAGGAATCAAGGAAAGGAGAATGCGAAATGCTTGCTTGCGGAACAACAGAAGCAAATACGTTTGTCTTATCGGCAGAGACACGAATGGTACTGGAAGACTTCATGACAGAGGTGACGTTTAAAAAGGAATCCATCGTTTGTTGGGAAGGTGAGTTAAACGATAAGTTGTTTTATGTGAAGCAAGGCGGTGTCAAACTGTCTAAACTGACGAAAAAAGGCAGTCCCCTGATGATGTTTTTATACTTTAAGGGTGATTTGTTCGGTGAGTTTGACGTCGGAGAAGCATTTCCAAGTTCTTATAGCGTTGAAACGATGGAAGACAGTGTACTGGGTGTCATTTCGAAAAGTAAGCTGGAAGAATTGATGAAGCAGGATGGTGTATTTGCCTTAGAAATTATGCGTTGGCAAGCCTTGATGCGCAAACAGTCCGAAACGAAACTGCGTGACCTGTTACTGTTTGGGAAACAAGGCGCGCTTGCTTCAACCTTACTGCGCTTGATTGCCATGCATGGGAAACAAGTCGGGCAAGACTATGTCATATCTAAACGACCATCCGACAGCGAACTCGGTCAGTTGATCGGAGCACCACGTGAAACAGTCAATCGCATGTTTTCCCAATGGAAAAAAGAGAAGGTCATTTCATCAACGACGACTAAAATCATTGTCCATGATGCTAACTATTTGAGAGATTTATGCCATTGTGAAGGATGTCCGGTAGGGGTCTGCCGAATCTAAAAGCGAAACGAATCCTCTTGTCCTTGAGACAAGGGGATTTTTTTGCTTTCTTCCTAACATGTGAACTTTATGTGTGTTTTTAGAAGAGAAAGCGCGAAATCGTCACAAATGGTGTGACATTTATCACGGTCTCGAACAATCCGACTTTTCTAGAATAAAGACAGGGCATCAAGTTGAAATGAGAAGGGAGTCGAGCATCATGAGCAGTAAACCAGAGCCGAATTTATCAGGAACCATCGTCGCCGTCTTTATCGTCGCTTCCGTCATCATCGGGATGTGGGGATCGATTTTTCTATTATTTAGTTCCAGATAAGGAGGAAAGACAATGCACATTCATCGCTTGGAGAAAATTTGGTTGGGGTTTGGTTGTGTGATGTTAGCTGTTTTTTTAGTCATCATAGGTATCTCTGCTTTTGCATCCGGCAATCAACCGCCGTCTGACGCTACATTAATTGATCCGACACAAGTGGATCAGACCAAACCATTTGATAAACCGGGATTAAAAAAAATTGACGACAACCGCTATGAAGCAGTCATGGTGTCGCAAGCGTTTCAGTTCACTCCGCAAAATATGGTAATCAAAAAAGGGGCAACTGTGGATTTTCTCGTGACGTCAAAAGATGTCGTTCATGGTTTTGAAATCGTGAAGACGAACGTCAACATGATGGTCGTACCCGGTCATATCAATTCGATCGAATATACCTTTAAAAAAGCCGGAGAGTATTTGATTGTCTGTAATGAATATTGCGGAAGCGGGCACCATATGATGTCAACAAAAATTAAGGTGGTGGAGTAAATGAATGCCATTTCGAGAAAATTAAAAGAGTTTGAGATGGAGCGGGGAATGCCGGCGACGGCCATTGGACTAAAGGAAGCAAAACTGGCTTTTGCCCATGTCAGCTTTTCGCTCGTCGCCTTGTTGATTGGCGGGTTATGCGGTTTACTGCAGACACTCGTCCGGACAGGTGTGATTCCGGAAATTGCAGGCGTTGGTTATTATGAATTATTGACGGCCCACGGGTTGATGCTGGCGATTGTATTTACGACATTATTTATTTTTGGCTTACTATTTTCTTTTTTAGGACAATCGTTTGGCCGTTTCGAAGAATTTCCAAGACGGCTTGGTTGGGTCGGATTTTGGTTTATGATGCTTGGTGTCGTCCTCGTCACATGGATGGTCCTCGCAGGGGAAGCCTCTGTTTTATATACCTTTTATGCACCATTGAAAGCTCACCCGGTCTTCTATATCGGACTCGTCATCTTTGTTGTCGGGACGTGGATTTCTTCCGGTGCGATGTTCCGGATGTACGCGGATTATAAACGGGAACACAATGGCGTTCATCCACCGCTTCAAGCATACATGAGCATCATGACGGTATTGTTATGGGTCGTCGCGACACTCGGTGTCGCTGCTACGATTTTGTTTCAACTCTTACCGTTGTCACTCGGGTGGACGGATAAAGTCGGGATTGAGTTGTCACGGACGCTCTTTTGGTACTTTGGTCATCCGCTTGTGTATTTTTGGCTGTTACCGGCATATATCGTCTGGTACACTGTGATTCCGAAAATCGTCGGAGGGAAGATTTTTTCAGATGCATTAGCCCGGATGTCATTTTTATTATTCTTACTGTTTTCTTTCCCGGTCGGATTTCATCATCAATTGCTCGAACCGGGTATCTCAGCCTTTTGGAAATACATTCAGGTCGTCCTCACGTTTCTTGTCATCATTCCATCCTTGATGACAGCTTTCTCGATGTTTGCGACGTTTGAATTGGCAGGACGACGTCAAGGCGCAACCGGACTGTTCGGATGGATCAAGAAGATGCCTTACCGGGATGTCCGCTTTTTAGCACCGTTTGTCGGAATGTTATTTTTCATTCCGGCGGGAGCAGGTGGAGTCATCAATGCGTCGCATCAATTAAACATTGTTGTCCATAACACACTGTGGGTGACCGGTCATTTTCATATCACGGTCGGAGCTGCCGTTGCCTTAACGTTTTTTGGAACGGCTTACTGGCTGGTTCCGTTGCTCAGAGGGCGGACGTTGACGAAACAACTCAACCGGATCGGACTGGTTCAAACGATGTTATGGACGATTGGTATGCTGTTTATGTCGACAGCGATGCACATCTCAGGACTGCTCGGTAATCCGAGACGGACCGGCCCTGCGGCTTACTTCAAGGATTCTCTTGTCGCAGACTGGATTCCTTACCACGTGGCGATGGCGATCGGCGGAACGATTTTATTCCTTTCGATTCTGCTGTTCTTATTTGCGATGTTCCAGCTCGCTTTCCGGGCACCGAAAGGGATGGAAGAGTTCCCTGTTGCCGAAACAGAAGAAGCAGCGATGCAAACTCCACTGTTCTTCGAGAATTGGAAGCTTTGGATTTTCGTGACGTTTGCGTTAATTGCATTTGCCTATACAGTTCCAATTTGGCATATGATTGAGAATGCGCCGCCTGGAGCACCAGGCTGGAAATTGTGGTGACAGAACGAGACCGGGTTCCTCTGAGATACAGGAGGAACCCGGTCATTTTCATTGAGTATGAGAGCAATTGTAAGTATAGAAGAATACTGAAGATTACTTAACGATGTTGTGTTTAAACGCATAAACGACAGCTTGTGTACGGTCAACGACATCAAGCTTCGACAAGATGTTCGAAACGTGAGTTTTGACAGTCTTCAAAGAGATGAACAGCTCATCGGCAATTTCCTGGTTCGCCATTCCACGTGCCATCAGTTGCAAGACTTCCTGTTCACGTTCTGTCAAATCATCATGGAGATGGCTCGTTGGTTTTCTTAAACGTTCCATCATTTTACCGGTGACTTGCGCCGCCATGACGGATTGACCGCTTGCTGTTTTTCGAATCGCTTCCGCAATCTCAAAGGCACTTGCTGTTTTTAAGACGTAACTCATTGCACCGGCCTCGATGACAGGATAGACTTTTTCATCATCTAAAAAGCTGGTGACGACTAAAATCTTGGCATCTGGCCATTCTTTTCGAATCAAACGTGTTCCTTCAACCCCATCGACCGGCTCCATGACTAAATCCATTAAAACGACATCCGGACGATGTTTCAATGCAAGCTCAGCACCTGCTTGTCCATCTGATGCTTCTGCTACGACCTCGATATCTGCTTGAGTGGACAAAAAAGCAGAAACACCCGCACGGACCATTTCGTGATCATCGACTAATAACACACGTATCATACTTGCACCATCCGATCTTTTCTTAATTTTACTTCAATTTGCGTTCCTTGTCCCGGAACACTGACTAGACGAATCGTTCCACCCATCTCGGCTGTTCGTTCCCGCATCGAGTTGATGCCGTAAGAAGCGAGTTTTTTTTCATCGACGATAAAACCGACACCGTCATCATTCATGCTTAAGATGACTGTGTCATTGAATTGACGAAGTTCAATGTCCATATGTGAAGCTTTGGCATGACGCAACGCATTGGTCAGCCCTTCTTGGACAATCCGGAACAATTCGTTTTCAATCGGGCGGGGTAATTCGATGGCTTCAAGCTTCCAACTCAACTCGGTTGACTGCTTTCTTGATAATTCTTCTAACAATTGAGTCAGACCTTGCTGAAGGGTCATACCTTCTAGTTCCACCGGTCGTAACTGTAACAAAAGGGAACGCATTTCTGACTGTGCCGTCTGGGCCATCGTTTCGACCAAATCAATTTGTTTGGCAGCTGTTTCCGGTTGCGTCAGAATCGTCTGTTTCGCTGCTGTCGTCATCATCGAGATGGCATACAGCTGCTGGGAAACAGAGTCGTGTAAATCACGGGCAAGCCGTTTTCGTTCCTCCGTGATGGCCTGGACACGGACTTGTTCGATATGTTGGGGACGGGTACTGATTTTTTGAACGGTTTCGACCTGTTCATCAATCCGTTTCCCGATACGGGACAGACGCGTCAGCGTATGGAAATAGGGACCGTTGACAATCGTCACTTCTTTTCCTTGTTCCAGTTCGATGATGGCCGTCGTAACTCTCTTGAAATCACGCCGTAAAAAGAAATAGTGGATACTGCCAACTGCTAACGGTAATAAAAGAGATAAACCGATGACAAGCAGAAAAACAGGAAAGTCCTGTTGACGGACGAAAAGTACATGCCAATTGACCTGGCGTGTACTTAAAAATAATAACGTCGTCATCACAGCCGTTAAAAAACCGGTCATGACCTGGAGTGCGATGACACCAAGCGGAAATTGATCACGTTTCATATCGAGGTCACCTCCACGTTCCCGATGCCGAGCATGACATGAATCCGGACTTTTCGGACAGCCTCGTCATATTCGGGGGCACGGTACTGGATTCGGCGGTTGAAGAAAGTAGGAATACGGCGGACATCTGTTTTGACGCTCCCGAAACCGATCGATGTGTCGAGTGTGTAGTCGTAACCGGACGGTAACAAGATCCGGACATCGCCGACGACACCACTGACAACGATCAGTGTCTCGCCTTCCGGAACATAGGCATGTGTCAAGTCGATTTCGAGATCACGAACGATGAATTGTTCACTCAAATCTTTTAAGACATAGGGCAGTTCTTGTTGTGTCGCAAACGAGTAGGCCGGTTGAATCTTAATGCCTTCCTCTTCGTAAAGACTCGGTGAAATTTTTGAGAAGAAAAATTCCCGGACAGAGTGACGTGTGACGAGAATGATTCCGAGATACAGCAAGATGCCGGCGATGACAAATCCAATCGCTGCTGAACTGAGGACGACACCGGCTAAGATGATTGTACCAACGATATAAAACAGGATAGCCAGTTTTTCATGATTTCTTTTTCGGAAATGAATCCCGACATAGTACAAGAGGAAAGGGAAAAGAACTCCGAATAACACGTTTCCCGCACCTGTCATCAAATCATAAAATAATCCGAGAGCAAACAGGATCGACACGTAGCCGACTAGTTGTTTTGTACTTAATCGTCGCACGGGCAATCTCCTTCCTGACATGACAAAGGGAGGCAAGAATGCCTCCTTCGTCCGAATACTTATTTTTGGAAACGACGTTCGAGATCGGCAATCCGGGCATCGATATCATCTTCTGCAATCGGAGCTTCCTCTTCCTTCGGTTCAGGTTCGTCTGTTGTAAATGGATGTTGTTCTTGTTTAATAGTAGCATTTGGTTCACGTTCTAGCACCTGGTTCATCTTCGATTTTAAATTCGAGACGTTTTCGCGCATCATCCATTCATACCGTTTGTTTTGTAAATCTTCCAGCTTCAGTTTTAATTCCAGTGCTTCCCGTTCGAGCTGATTGAGCTCACGTTTCGTTTCGACGATCAGTTCTTCAAAGAAACGGAACTGTTCCCCGTAATGTTTCGACTCGATCGCCGCCCGTTCCGCAAGTTCTTGTTCGTTCGCTTCTTTGGCGATTTCGACCTGCTTAAAGCGTTTGTCTGCCAACTCTTTTGCTTCATCTTGTTTATGCGTCAGTTCGACAAGCAACGTCCGCTGACGTTCAAGTAAACGATCAATTTCTTTTAAATCCGACTCAGTCGTCCGAATGTGGCGGACCAACTTCTTGGCAGGCGCTTCCCCTTGGTCGGCCGCTTTTTTAACTTCCGTCATCATTTGGTTCGCAAACTCGTTTAATTGATCAAATACATTTTTCATGAAAAATTCCTCCTTGGATGTTGGATCAGCAAAATGTTTGGCAGTGATGTACTGTCTGCGTATTAGCGTTTTTGATTGAGGTCTTTCCAATCGGCTTCAAAGTGGGTCGAAGTGGTTGGACGACGGCGGGCAAACAATTGATTTAAATCGACGCGTTGCATTTTCATGCGCATGTATCCGATGTAAAGTGCCAGTGCAGCAGCGATTCCGACGACGGCCCAAATGTTCGACAAGGCAAGACCGATTCCGAGTGCAGCGAGTAATCCGAATCCGATTTTCGCGAAAACTTTTGATGTTTGGACAAACTTACTGATGGCATAAAATGCGAGGAGCGCACCGAGCCCGAGTCCGATCATGTGCGGTAATGTACCGATGACGACAGCGAGAAGGGCGAGACCGGCAAGTGCCATCAAGACCTGTTTTCCTTTTGATTGCTTCATGATGAAGCCTCCTTTTTCTTGATACTCTTATCTTAAGGGAAGAAGCAGGGAGGCACGACGCCCTTCGGACCGTAATTGTCTCCGACTTGAGGCGGAGTATGAAGGTCTGACTTCCATAGCTTCGCTAGGTCCGGTCCGTATAATATGGTAAAATTCGACTAACAGAAACGAGAGGAGTGGTGTTTTTATGTATGCAATCAGCTACGTAACAGAAAACCATATCGGAACACAGGGAGGGGTTTCCCTCCCTTAAAATCAGAGGAGGAAACCAATTGAACGAATGGGGTAAAATACCGGCACATGAAGTCGGAATAAATGAACAGTTAGGTCGTATCACGGCAGCCTTTCAAAAGCAATTTCGTGTGATGACAGCTGACGGAGAAACATTAAGTGAGTTATCCGGAAAGTTGCGGTTTGAAGCCTTGACGAAAGCCGAACTGCCGGCAGTCGGGGACTGGGTGATTCAAAAGGACCGTGAAGCAGGTAAGGGACGGATTGAACGTGTTTTGCCGCGGACTACGCAATTTTCCAGGAAAGCAGCCGGAACGGAAACTGAGGAACAAATCATCTGCGCGAATGTCGACGTCGCATTACTCGTCATGGCATTTGGACATGATTTTAACGTTCGCCGACTGGAGCGGTATTTGACGGTTGCCTGGGAAGCCGGGGTCACACCACTTATCGTCTTGACGAAAAAAAGTTTAGCCGATTCGGTCGACGAGTTCCTGTCGGAGATAGAAGCAGTCGCCTTTGGTACACCGTATTTCGCCGTGGATTCATTGACGGGTGACGGGGTGGACGACTTAAAAGACGCTTTGCAACCAAATGAGACGATTGTGTTGGTCGGATCGTCCGGTGTCGGGAAATCAACACTCGTTAATGCTTTGGCAGGAGAACAGCTGATGGAAACGGGTGGCGTTCGGGAGGACGATGAGCGCGGACGGCATACGACGACACACCGGGAATTAAAACGGTTGTCGAGTGGCTTGTTACTCGTCGATACACCGGGTATGCGTGAACTCGGACTATTGGATGGAACCGAGGGATTGGCATCGACGTTTTCAGACATCGAGACGTTGGCAGAGTCCTGCCGTTTCCGTGACTGCCAGCACGGCGAAGAGCCAGGCTGTGCGGTTCAAGCCGCTTTGGCGAACGAAAGCTTGTCGCACGAACGGTGGGACAGCTTCCTGAAACTGAAACGTGAAGTCGCCTATGCGGAACGAAAACAAAATGTCGCCTTACAAGCAGCCGAAAAAGAGAAGTGGAAGAAGATCCACAAGCAGGCACAGGCCCGAACGAAATTGAAGTATCAAAAACGATGATTTAATTTAACATCACAAAACGAACGACGCCCTTCTGATTAAACAGAGAGGCGTCGTTCGTTTTGTTAAAAAAAGGTAAAGGGTTTAATCCTGATCAAAATGAACAGTTCCCGTCAATTCATCGAGACGTCTTAAATCGTTCTGAATCGCTTGAATGTCACTTGGTTGTTGTTCCCGGAGTAGTTTCGTTCCGACAGGATGGACGACAGCTTCTTGATCTAACGCGATTGTCCGGTTCGAGAGTCGGTCATTGAAGTAACGATCGTGCGAAACGAACAACAGTTCACCCGGAAAGACATCGAGAGCCGCCTCGATTTGTTCGCGGGTCGTTAAATCCAAGTAGTTGGTCGGTTCATCCAAAATCAACAGACGGGCACCGGAAAAATAGAGGCGTAAGAAGGCGATCCGGCATCGCTCGCCCATGCTCGCTGCGTCAATTGGTTGATAGACCCGGTCACGCCGAAATAGAAAACAAGCGAACAGCGTCCGCGCATCGGTCTCGGAAATCGTTGTCTCTTCCATCAAAGCGTCCAACAGAGAACCGGAAGTCGGTAAATTCGAAAGCGCCTGAGAAAAATAACCGGTCGTCAGGGACGGATGACGTATGATTGTTCCTTGAGTCGGATTCAGTTCACCTTGAATCAGACGGAGCAACGTCGTTTTTCCGGAACCGTTCCGACCGATGACGGCAATCCGGTCTCCTTGCTGGATGGAGAAGGTCAGCTGTTTCAATAGTGGGAGACTCGCGTAAGAAAAGGAAACGGCGTCCAATGAAAGCAACTGCTTTGCTGCAAAGGATGCGGCTTCAAACGCGACATGAACGGACGGTGCCGCTTCTGGTTTGGCAACCCGTTGATCTAGTACCTGTTCGAGCTGTTTTTCTTTTGCTTTGAACTTTTTCGCTTGTTTGGCTGCCTTTTTCTTGGCGTATGGATCGCGTTCGCTTGCATGGGCGACAGCTTGTTGATGCCAGTTTTGGTATTGATGGATCATCCGCTTCAGTTCTTTGCGTGTTTTTTCCTGTTTTTCATATTCGCGTTCTTGGGTCAGGCGTTCCTGTTCTTTTTGCTGGCGATACGTTTGATAGTTGCCTTTATAACGTGTTGCGAGACTCGGTGTCAGCTCAATGACGGCATCGGCCGTTGCATCGATGAAGGCACGTTCATGTGACACGTAAAGAATCGCGATGGGTGTCTGGTGCATCCATTCAATCAACCAATCCAATGTGTCGGCATCCAAGTGATTGGTCGGCTCGTCTAGCAGAATGAAATCTGGTTGTTGGACCAACAGACAGGCGAGTTGGATGCGGGTCTGTTCGCCTCCGCTGAGTGTGTCAAAGGGGTGAGACCAGACGTATTCAGGCAGTTGAACTTCTTTTAATGCACGTGCTGCGTCCGCTTCGAGTGAAAAAGCATCAACATCCAGAGCGACTTGGTACGCTTCGATGGATGGCGAGTGGAGTGTTTGTTCCCGTGCCTGATAACGAATTTGATCGGCTTGCTCGACCAGACGAAGTGCCGGTTCATCAGAAGAGAGGTGTTGGGCGACATGACCGGCGTTTTTATATGCACGGAAGATATCGCCGGACGTCGGCTTGATCTGTTGGAGAATGATTTGTAATAACGTGGTCTTCCCGACGCCATTGGCACCGACCAAGGCGACATGCTCACCCGGATGAACGGAAAACGAGATGTGTTGGAACAACGTCTGTTGCGGAAGCTCAACGTGTAAATCGTGAATCGATAAGATTTCAGTAGGCATATTCTCAGCTCCTTAGGAGTTCATTTCGATACAGATGAAATGAAAACACACCATCCGAAAGCGAGCGGATGGTGTGCAGGAGTGCAGATCAAAGAAGGTATCTTCCTGATGAGGGAAATACCGAAAATGAGCAGACTCGTAGCGTCAGTCATCCGCAACTCATTGCGAAAGTGATGAATTCTTTCATCATTAGACAGTAGCGAGTGAATGCTTCATTTCGGTATTGTACCTCCTATTCATAGACTATGTGTTCAGTGTAGCAACTTGTCGTCAGCAAGACAAGTAAGAATCCAGCAAGGTTTGTGCATCCGTTGCTTCTTCCGGATTCGGTTGTAAAACATCCGCCAATGGATAGTCGAGACCAAGCGCTTCCCACTTGTAGACACCGAGCTGATGGTAGGGAAGGACTTCGACCCGTTCGACATTACCGAGTGTCCGGATGAATTCGCCCGTCTGTCGAAGAAAGGTCTCCGTCATCGTCAAACCGGGCACGAGGACGTGGCGGATCCAGACGGGAATGTTTCGCTCCGCCAACCGTTTGGCAAAGGCAAGTGTATTGGCGTTACTCCGCCCCGTCAGAATCCGGCAGGTCGCATCATCGATATGCTTAATGTCGAGTAACACGAGATCCGTGTAATCGAGAATCCGGTCGATATTTTTAGGGACGACCGAACCGGCTGTATCGATGACGGTATGCAAGCCTTTTTGTTTTGCTTCCCGAAGTGCGGCTTCCAAAAATTCCGGTTGGGCAAGCGGTTCTCCGCCGGAAAATGTGATACCACCGCCTGTCGCTTCGAAAAATGATCGGTAACTTTCCGCTTCTTCAATGATTTCCGTTGCCGAGACGGAACGACCACATCCGAATTCCCACGTATCTGCATTGTGGCAGTATTGGCAACGTAAAGGACAGCCTTGCGTGAAGACGATGAAGCGAATACCCGGTCCGTCGACCGTGCCGCAGGATTCAACAGAATGAATCGTTCCGTGTGTCATAGCCATTTCAGTCCTTTCTTTCAGTTAAAGTGCACCGTGGAACGTCCGGTTGATGACGTCGATTTGCTGTTCGCGGGTCAACTTGATGAAGTTGACGGCGTAACCGGAAACGCGGATCGTCAATTGTGGATAGAGTTCCGGATGTTCCATCGCATCGAGCAATGTTTCCCGGTCGAAGACATTGACGTTTAAGTGATGTCCTTTTGAAGTAGTTCCGCCCATATAGCCGTCAAGCAGTCCGACTGTATTTCGAATTCGTGTCGGTTCATCTTTCCCCAGTGCTTTCGGGACGATGGAGAACGTGTAGGAAATGCCGTCAAGGGCATGTTCATACGGTAATTTCCCGACGGAAGTCAACGCAGCGACGGCCCCCTTCGTATCCCGACCATGCATCGGATTGGCTCCCGGTGCGAATGGTTCACCAGCCCGTCGTCCATCTGGCGTATTGCCGGTTTTTTTGCCGTAGACGACATTTGAAGTAATCGTCAAGACGGATTGAGTCGGTAAAGCATCGCGGTACGTCGGATGTTTCCGGATTTTTTCCATAAACAGTTTGACGAGATCAACCGCCATCTGATCGACCCGTTGATCATTATTTCCGAATTTCGGGAAGTCACCTTCGATTTTAAAATCAACGGCGATTCCATCTGCATCACGAATCGGGGAAACTTTAGCATAACGAATGGCAGACAGACTGTCGGCGACGACGGACAGTCCGGCGATACCGCAAGCCATCGTCCGTAAGATTTCTGGATCATGCAACGCCATTTCAATCCGTTCGTAACTGTATTTATCATGCATGAAATGGATGACGTTCAACGTATTGACATAGAGTTCCGCCAACCAGTCGAGTTGACGGTCGTACGCGGCCATGACCGTTTCATAATCCAAGACGTCATCTAAAATCAAATCGGTTTTTGGAGCGACTTGAATTTTAAGTTTTTCATCCATGCCGCCGTTTAACGTATAGAGGAGTGCTTTTGCCAAGTTCGCCCGTGCTCCGAAAAATTGCATCTGTTTTCCGATTTTCATGGCGGAAACACAGCATGCGATACCGTAGTCGTCGCCGTAAATCGGCAACATCAAATCATCATTTTCATACTGGATCGAACTGGACAGAATCGACATCTTGGCACAAAATTCTTTAAAGCCGCGCGGTAGTTGTGTGGACCAAAGGACTGTCAGATTCGGTTCTGGAGCCGGACCGAGATTGACGAGTGTCTGCAGGAAGCGGAACGAACTTTTCGTGACGTTGGAGCGGCCGTCCTCACTCATCCCGCCGATGGATTCCGTGACCCAGGTCGGATCACCGGAGAATAAATCATTGTAGTCCGGGGTACGCAGGAATTTGACGATTCGCAGTTTCATGACAAAATGATCGACTAGTTCCTGTGCTGTTTGTTCCGTCAAACGTCCGGTCTGCAAATCACGTTCGATATAAATATCGAGGAACGTTGAGACGCGGCCAAGTGACATCGCAGCACCATTTTGTTCTTTAATGGCAGCAAGATAAGCGAGGTAAACCCACTGGAACGCCTCTTGTGCGGTTTCAGCAGGACGGGATAGGTCACAATCATAACGATTGCCGAGTTCGGTCAGTTCCTGCAATGCACGAATTTGCTCATTCATTTCCTCACGGTCCCGGATCATCGATTCGGATAAAAAGCCGCCACGGTTCTGTAAGTCTTGTTTCCGTTGCTCAATCAAGTACGCTGTTCCGTATAACGCAACGCGACGGTAATCACCGATGATCCGACCACGTCCATATGCATCCGGAAGACCGGTGATGATACCTGCTTTTCGGGCGGCACGCATTTCGGGAGTATAGGCATCGAACACGCCTTGATTATGTGTTTTCCGGTATTCACTGAACGTCCGTGTCACAACAGGATCTGCCTTAAAACCATAGGCCTCGAGCGCATCGTTAACCATCCGGATTCCGCCGTTCGGATGAATCGAGCGTTTGAACGGTTCATCCGTTTGGAGACCGACGACTTTTTCTAAGTCACGATCGAGGTATCCGGGGCCGTGTGACAGGATCGTTGATGGTGTCGCAGCGTCAACGGCATATACACCACCGCGTGTCCGCTCTTCGCTTGTCAAACTCATGATTTGTTGCCACAGTGTTTCCGTAGCAACTGTTGGTCCTGCGAGAAACTGATCATCCCCTCGATATTCTGTCCGGTTTCGACGGATGAAATCTGCTACGTCAATCTGATCGTTCCACGTTCCTGTTTCGAATTGTTGCCATGCTGGTGTTTTTTCAAGTAACATTACGAACACTCCTTTGTTTGTAAGGTGAACAGTCCAAGATATATCCCTTATGTGAATAGTGTAACAAACATTAGAAGGGAAGAGTTTTACATCCCGGTGAAAGCGTAAGAGACTTGAAAAACGTTGGTATAGAAGGGATTCGTCAAATGTGTACCAGTGATTGGAACATGCTCAAAAAACAGAAAAAGGTTGAAATACAGCCATATTTTCAAATCTGTATCACTATTTTGATGCTCATCTGAACAAGACAGTTCGAATCGTGATAAAAGTCACACCGGGTTATCTTGTATTTTTATGACGTATCGTTGACAATGAAAAAGGGAATATAGACCGTGGAGGTGCATAAAATGGATTTTTTGCTGTTGGAAGACCGTGCCGATTATAGAACAGGTGATTGGGTGACGTTAAAAGTATCGACTGAAGGAACACCGAGAACAGGAATGATTACGGAGTTTGAGGAAGACGGATTTTGGATTCGTTTTGAAGATGACTTTGATTTTGAAGACTTCATCGGATATAAAGAAAAATACTTGGCGAAGCTGATTCGTCGCCCGAGTGATGTCCGATCCGATTACCCGGTGCTCAGTCAGTTTCCGAAACTGGCGGATGAACTTCAAGACCGGGTCATTCAAGGGTTTGATATTTTGACGGAAGAAATAAAGAATGACCAGGAAGTGGTATATCACATCCGGCTCATCGACGCAGGAAACGAATACACACAAACGTTACGTGGTCTGCGTGACGAAACGACCGATCAATTTGAATATGTTACAGAATGATGCAGAAGAGAGTAGGAGAATACACGTTATGGACTTTATGAAGCCTTTTATTACAGAAGCATGGGAGCGCGCCCGCTTCGAAAAAATGATGCCGGTTCAAGAACAGGCAATTCCATTAGTACGCGAAAGAAAAGATGTTTTGGTCGAAGCACCGACCGGGACTGGGAAAACATTAGCATATGTCATCCCAGCATTAGAATTGATTGATGAAAATGAACCGCATATCCAAGTCGTGATTACAGCACCGACACGTGAGCTGGTCATGCAAATCCATCAAGTCATTCAACTGTTTTCGCAAGGAAGCGGCATTAAATCAGGTGCCTTCATTGGTGGCGTCGAACTCAAACGCCAGCATGAACGATTGAAGAAAAAACCGCAAATCATCGTCGGTACACCGGGACGACTCGTCGAACTGATTGATTCTAAAAAAATGAAGATGCATAAAGTAAAACTGATTGTTTTAGATGAAGCCGATCAAATTTATGAAAGCGGCATGAGCGCTTCGGCAACACGAATTGCCAACAGTGCACTGCGTGATCGTCAGTTGGCCTTCATCTCGGCGACATTGCCGGAACGAACGGCAGAGTGGGGAAAAACATTATTTGCGAACGAGCCTGCACGGATTAAAGTAGAACGTGTGATGAGTACACAAGTGAAATTCGGTTACATCGAAATGTCACGCCGTCTTAAACCGGAATACTTGCGTCGCCTGGCGAACATGCAGGGAGCGAAAGTATTGACGTTCATCAATAACCGCTCATTCCTTGGACCATTAAACGGTGAACTCAGTAAGTTCTCATTAAAATACCGAATTCTTGACGCCGAAAAAGGAAAACGGGAACGGATGGAGACACTCCGTTCATATAAACGGGGAGAGTTCCCATTGCTCGTGACGACGGGCCTCGCAGCCCGTGGACTCGACATCGAAGCGGTCACCCATGTCGTCCATTATGATTTACCTGAGTCATTTGACGATTTCGTTCACCGTTCAGGACGGACAGGACGCGGGAATGCATCCGGTATGGTCCTTGCCCTCGTCACGGATCACGATTTGAAACACCTGAAGACACTGACTAAACAAATGGGTGTGGAAATGGAAGAGATGGAAATCTATCGTGGCGAAGTGATTCCGAAACGGGAACACACGGAACCCGAAACAATCAAACGACCGGCGAACCCACACCGGAAAGGACCGACACGATGAAAAGTGAGCGAAAGATAATCCCTTTTCCGACGACTGTATCGGAAGCAGAGATGAATACGGCGCTTAAGACGATGTATCAAGAGGCCGCAACGGCTAGAAGTACAGACTGGGTGGCATTCATCGAAGAAATCGCAACAGAAGGACGTTGGTATTTGAAAGACGCCGAACTGTTTCGTGATTTATTCGTCGATTGGGCGATTTTCTATGAAACGGATGAACAAGGGAAAACGCCTCACGGCCGCTTTTTAGAACAGGTTAAGGAAGACATGTCACCAAGTCTGTATCGGGCGCTGAGAGGTTTGGCGGATCCCGTTCCCTCCCTGTTTGTTGTTGAGGAAGAGCGGGTCGTCGACATCATGTCAAAACAGACGTATCAGACGGATTTAGCAGAAATTGAAGTCGAGCCCGGTGATTTGTTGGTCGGTAAACTTCTTTATATCTCGGGGAAATGGCGTTTTGCGATTGCTTACATGAAAGTCGCCAAAGCATTAGTTCCAGAAGTCCGGATCCTTTTAGCTGATTTCGTGGACGAAGTAGGAGAAGATGCCTTGTTACGCCAATATCCCGAATTTTGTGCCGAGTTGATTGATTTATTACTCGATATCGAAGAAGGAAACATCGCACCACGTCCAGAATAATCAAAACCGGCCTTTCCGTAATTATTCGGAAGGGCCGGTTTTTTTGGACTGGTACACTCATTCAATCTCGGAACGATAAATCCCAATCCCATTTTTACCTTGATGTTTCACACGATACATTGCTAAATCAGCCTGTTTGAGCCATTGTTCTAAATCGGATTCCAAATCGTGGCGTGCGACGCCGACGCTGGCAGATACACGTAACCGTTGTCCGTGGTACTGATAGGGTTTCGACAGATCATTCAAGAAAACTTTACAGCGTCGTCTTAATGAAACTTCATCTTTCGCCGAAGTCAGTAAAGCAAATTCATCCCCGCCAAGCCGGTAAACCGATTCATCAGCAGATAATTCGTTCGCAAGGCGTTGCGCCACTTCTATCAAGATATAGTCTCCAGCTTCATGACCGTAGGTATCATTAATTTGTTTGAAGCCGTCCAGGTCGATCAAAGCTAAATAATTCAAGGGCGGTATTTTTTCACTGAATGTTTTCTCTAAAGAACGACGATTGCCGATGTGCGTCAAACCGTCATGATAAGCGTGGTATTCGATTTGCTGTTGACGTGCCATGCGTTCGGTCACATCATGCAGAATCAAGAAGTGACCAACGGCAGTATCAGAAATCTTGATCGGAATCAGAATCAATTCAAATTGTTGATTCGCTTCATTTTGATAATGGTTCGTTCCTGTCTGCAAGACAGTCTGAACATGTTGCAATTCGTCAGTCAAATGGTTGATTGTCATGGCGGAGAGACCAAAAATTCGTTGAGCAGCCCGATTCGCAAAAATGGGTTCTTGATGCTGATTAAAACGAACGATGGGGTCAGGGTGTCCGAGGAACAATGGGATGACTTGCTGTTCGCTGGCTTTAATTTGTTCTGTTCGCCGCTCAACCCGTATTGCTAACTGTTCATTCCGGGTATCCAACTGATGGACGATGGATGTATGTTGCCGTGTGATGAAGATTTGACGGACAATCAATAACAACAAGATGACAAAAACGTCCCGTTTTTGTCCATCCTCGTCGACGAAATAATGAAGAAACAACGGCAAAGATAACAGTGGGAGCCAGGAGCGTTGGACGATAGACGACTTGTTAGTCCCTTCATAGATATGATCAATGTGCCAAAGGATGGCCGCACTTTGGGCCAGACGGATAAGAATCGGTGAGAAAATCAGATACTGCATCGTGAACGCCGGAAAGTAGACGGACGATATTTCATAAAGGCCACGAATGAAAATTGATAAAAAGAGCAGAAGTAAAGTTGTCCGTGATACCCAATGGGTGTCTTGGATAAAGAAAAAATAAAAGAAAACAAACAGACCGAGTGACGTATTGACGATGACAACAAGCGAATACGGGAACGGATTGACTGCAGGATCGACCAGTTCATTCAGAATATGATAAGCAATTAGTACGAAAAAAATGACTAAAATGAGGGCATCCATAAAAGCTAAAAGGTGTTGACCAAAACTTTTTTTAGAAGCAATCCGGTAAAAAATAGCATATAAAAATAAGTAATGTGATAAGGAAAACAAAACCAGGCTGTAGAGTCCGGAAAAACTTTCGCTCGAGCTGAACAGATGAATGGTTTCTAAAATGGAACCGATGGCCGATAGACATAAAGAACCAAGAGCAAGCAACCAAAAATTGCGTCTTGGAACGATGAGAAGCTGTTCTTGTTTATAGGCGACCAATATAAAAAAGGCAATCAACGCCAACGATAGATACAGTAGGACTTGCTCAACGATAAGATTCGGAATCGATTTGTTTGCAGAGGAAATTACCATCAATACCGTGGAAATAATCAGTAAGGGTGGAAACCATTTTATGAAATAGGGAGATCGTTGCATGAAATTGCCTCCTCACATGAGTTGTTTATCTTTTTCTCATCATACACTGCTTTTGTCCGGTTCATGTGATTCAAAAAAATAAACCGTATCCGTCCGTCGTGTTGACGAAAGGATACGATTCATAAGAAAACAAGATTACTTTTTATAGCTTTCGTACGCTTCAACTTTTTCGGACAGGTAAGTCCAGTATTCCATCAACTGATCGACTTTTGCTTTCGCTTGTCCGATTTGCTGGTAGAGGTCGTTAACCTGACCTAAATCGCTCCCGGAGGAAGCCAGCTTTTGTTCAAGAGATTCGGCCTGAAGTTCAGCTTCTTCAATTTGAGACTCAATCGTTTTCCAGTCGAGTTGTTCTTGATAACTTAATTTCTTAGGTGCTTCGGCAGGCGGTATCTCCACAGGGGCAGCGTCTTTGATGACAGGCGTAGTTTCGATAGTCGTAGACGGGAGTTCCCGTTGCTCCAAATAATCGGTATATTGACCATAATAAGACACGATATCGCCGTTTTCGAATGCCAATAACCGGTTCACGACACGGTCGAGGAAATAGCGATCATGACTGACCGTGATGACCGTTCCGGGGAACGAATCAAGGTAATCTTCTAAAACGGATAACGTTTCCGTATCCAGGTCGTTGGTCGGCTCGTCAAGGAAGAGGACATTTGGTTCATCCATCAGGATTGTGAGCAGTTTTAACCGTCGTTTTTCACCACCGGATAATTTACCAATCGGTTTATATTGTGCTTCTGGTTTAAACAGAAATTGTTCAAGCATCTGACCTGCTGTGATTTCTTGACCGTCTAACGTCGTGATGACTTGGGCGATCCGTTCGACTTCTTCAATGACGCGCCGGTTAGGGTGACTGAATTCTGCGAACTGACCGTAGAATCCGACTTTTACGGTTTCGCCGTGAATAATGTCACCGCCCGTCGGTTCTAGACGCTTGGCAAGGATGGATAATAAAGTGGACTTGCCGCTCCCGTTTCGGCCGACGATTCCGTATCGTTCCTTACGACCGAATAGCCAATTGAAGTCACTGAACAACGTCCGGTCGCCAAACTGATGCCGGACATCAACCGCCTCGATGACTTTTTTACCGAGTCGTGTTGAACCGACCTGAACTTCGAGTGATGCTTCGTCTTCTTCGTAAGAAAGTTCTTGCAAGGCATCGACGCGTTGAATCCGTGCTTTTTGTTTCGTTGTCCGTGCTTTCGCCCCGCGTCGTAACCAGGCGAGTTCCCGCCGCAGTATATTTTGACGTTTTTCCTCCATAGAGGCTGTCCGTTCCCGGCGTTCCGCACGCTTTTCCAAGAACGATTCATAATTACCGACATAAAAGTAGGCTGTTCCATTTGCGATCTCCATCATATGGTTCGTGACACGGTTCAAGAAGTAGCGATCATGGGTGATCAGTAAAATCGCCCCGCGATATTCTTTGATTTGTGATTCAAGCCAAGTAATCGTCTCGGCGTCGAGTTCGTTTGTGGGCTCATCGAGTAGTAGAAGATCAGCTTCGTCGAGCAACGCTTCAGCTAGTCCGACACGTTTTCGTTGTCCGCCTGACAACGAACCGATAGTTGCTTCAAGATTCGTGATACCGAGTTTGTTTAAAATCATTTTGAGGCGGGATTCTGTATCCCAGGCATTGGCAGCATCAATTTCTGTTTGTGCACTGATGAACCGTGTCAATAACGTTTCATTGCTCGGGTCTTGCTCAAGCGCCAATCGTGCGACCTCGTAGTGACGAAGTGCGTTGATGGTTGGTGTATTACCGGACAACAAGACTTGCATGACCGTTTGATCTTCCGGATAATCCGTTGACTGGGACAGTAGACGGATTCGGTAGTCATTCGGATGTTGCAGCTCACCCGAGTCCGGCGTTTCTTGCCCGGCTAATATATGCAGTAACGTTGATTTTCCGGTACCATTGACACCGATGATTCCGATCCGGTCACCGGGACTGACGGAAAACGTCACGTCTTCGAATACGATTTTATCGGCAAATTCTTTTTTTAGTTGATCAACTTTAAGTAACATGTCAGACTCCTTCTACAATTTCCTTGATTTGTTGTTCGACGAGAACGACTAATTCCTTTTGCGACATTGATTTAGGATCAATCGGCTTTAGAATCGTGACGTCAACAGTCGCCGGGCGAATACGTCCGGTTTCCTCCATGACACGATAACTGCCCGAAATCGCAATCGGAACGACAAGTGCACCACTTGATGTGGCCAGCGTAAAACTCCCCGCCTTGAACTCGGCGACAGGACCGCCCTTAGAACGTGTACCTTCCGGGAAAATAATCATCGACTGCCCATCTTTAATCGTTTCGATTCCAGCCCGGATGGCCTTTAACGACTGCCGTCGATCTTTGCGGTCAATCATGACACATCCCATCAGATTCATCCAGACATTGACGATGGGAATCTTATTGACTTCAATTTTTGAGATGAAGGCCTTTGGTTTATCAATTTTTCCGAGAAGAATCGGAACATCAAAATTACCTTGATGATTGGCGATAAAGACAACCGGTTGATCGGCCGGAATGTGTTCCTGACCGGTCATCCGGACTTTGACTCCGGCAAGACGGAGTAATGAGTTTGCCCAGGCGTAAGCAACTTTTTGTGTGTACGCGTACCGTGCGGCATGCGTTCGACGTTTTGCCCCCGGAAGAAACGGTAATGTGAGGGGTAGAACCAGTCCAAAATGAATGAACCAGATGATTGTGCGTAACATAGTGGCATCAGACTCCTTTTTTTACTTTCAATGATTATTGTACAAAAAAAGACCGGGTATCGCACCCAGTCTTCGTCATCATTCCCAATAACGAGGTTCCGACTCTTCTTCGGTCTCTCCAAGTTCAAACGTCAAACGACGGGTCGTTGGGTCAATCGAGAAAGAAGCGTTAGTATTATCAATCTGTTTGATTTCCATCGACTCCTCGTCAAGGATCAATGTCAGTCGGACCTTATCTTCGTGATCGACAAGCAGGACGCCGTCTTCTTTTAACCACAGGTCGATGACAGGCGAGTAACGAAGGGTCCAACCGTTGGATAAGGGAATTTCATTCATAATGACTCAGTTCCTCCTAATAATACGAAGTTAAATCGGTTCTTTATTTATCATGCTGTTCTGTCGCCGATAATGCAAGTGGTGGAATGGATTCACGTTGATCATAAGACAATTGATACGACTGTTCCCGTTTTTTCATCCGTTCATACTGCTTTTTGACTCGGCGATGCTGCACATATTCGTGATAGGACTGGTGAGATGTCCGAAGGAGCTGTCTGAAGGAAGAGAGCGATAAGCAGATGGCGAGTGTAAAAACGAATACACCGATTGAATCTGTATAATAGCCGGACGTATAACTCAAATATGTACTGATGAGACCTGTAAACGTCGTGAAAAGGTAAAACCACATGACATGCCCTCCTTATTTAGATGATGTACATCTTCTAAAGAATTCGTGACGAAACCATGATTTCCTGTATCGCCCTGTAAAACTTCGGGAAAAATAAAAAATCCACACGCTTAGTGTAGATTTTATCAAAATTAGGCGAGGAATTGTCTTCGGGCAAAGGGTGTCTTACGACACATCAATTGTCTGACACTCTCGGTTTGAAACCCATTAAAATCAGGAAAAAACAAAGAGTCATGTTCTTTGAAAACTGATGATATGGGGTTGTGACAGGAAGTTCGTCTGTCACGTAAAATCTTCAACGTTCACCTTGCGGATGACCGAAGTAGCGAAAACCAAGCAGAGTAGGCATCCGCATAAAAGAAACAGACAAAATCAACATTCAACCGTCGGGACGACGGGGTTAGCCTGATAAATTTTCGACCGCTCGGTTGGATAACTCAGGAATCCTTCACCTCATAGCGAAGCGTAGGTGGAGGTAGTTCAAGGAGTATCGATATGTTGGAGTGCAGGTGTCTTCGGAGACAGGTCTGTACTGTTCGAGCCTTCTGCAAAAACGATTCCGATCGTTGCGAGGAATGCGAAAAAAGCAAATACCAATGTTTTTGTGAAGCGTCTTGCGAAAGAACGCGATTGAATGTTATGAAACATGTTTTTCCCCCATATTTAACTAAACTAAACCTTCTTTTTCCTATTGTTTTATCATATCTCTTTTTTTCAAAAAAATCACTCAAATCAGAACCGTTCACAAAAATGTCATATTTGTTCACTTTTGCTTCATGTCAGAGAGGGGATGAAAAAGAGTATAGTATGATAGGTGATACGAACAAACCGGGAAAAATGATGGAAACAACAGAAGGGAGATGACCACTCATGGCATTACGCGCAGGACAGGTTGTCACATTAAAAGTAGAACGGGAAGCAGATTTTGGTGTTTTCTTGAGTAACGGGGAAGAAGACATCTTACTTCATAATAATGAACAAACGAAAAAACTGGAACTCGATGAAGAAGTAGAGGTCTTCCTTTACCAAGACAACGAAGGGCGACTCGCCTCTTCGATGACGATTCCAGAAGCGTCATTTGAAGATTACGTCAAAACAACGATTAACGGGACACGTTATAATACAGGAGTGTTCGCAAACATCGGCATTCAAAAAGACGTGTTAGTATCACTCGATGATTTGCCACAGCGCCGGACATTTTGGCCGGAAGAAGGAGATCAGCTTTACATCCGCCTGAAGCATGATCAAAAACTTCGTTTGCTTGGAGATCCGGCTCCCTATGCCTATTTCAACTTACAGGCAAAACCAGCACCGGAAGAGTGGAATAACATGGATGTTGAAGGGCTCGTCTTTGCTCAACGGGACCCTGGTGTAAACGTTTGGGTCAATGAACAAACGATTGGTTTTCTCCATGAACAAGAGATGGAACGGTGGCCCCGACTTGGAGAAGTTATGAAATTACGGGTGACAAATGTGAAGCCAGATGGTACAGTATTACTTTCAGCAAGACCACGTGCTCACGAGGCAATCGACATCGATGCGGATTTGATCATGAATCATCTGCTTGAACATGATGGTCAGATGACGTATGGTGATAAGACACCTCCTGAGACGATTGATGAGGTATTTGGCCTAAGTAAGGCTGCCTTCAAACGTGCTTTAGGTCGATTGTTGAAAGACAAAAAAATAGAAAAACATGAAACGGGTATTCGGTTAACGAAATAAGTTGACCAACTTAAGCCTACGTTTCGAATAAATAGTTAGGAATTCATCATTTTGGTGGTTGCGGCTGGTATTTACCGGCGACCATTTCCAAATAAAACCCCATCACTAGTGGGGGCAAGCGGCGCGAATTCGAGCGTTGTACGGTCCGGGCATCATGCCTTTCCCTCGCCCTTATGGCAACGATTATGATGGTGACTTCCCTAAACATTATTATATGCAGAAATAGCCCCTATCTTTAAGGAAGAGGTTCTGCTATAATAGGTAGTCGATTGTATTCGTTACGGTAGCGTCTGTTTAGTGGCAGACGCTTTTCATATGACAAAGGAGAGTATTTAGCATTGACAACATTTCGTGAATTAAATCTTAGTGAGGCACTTATCAAAGGTGTCCTAAAAATGGGCTTTGAAGAAGCAACTCCAATCCAGGCAGAAACAATTCCAGTCGGTCTTAGCGGCGTTGACTTAATCGGTCAAGCACAAACAGGAACAGGGAAAACAGCTGCATTCGGTATTCCAACGATCGAGCGTCTTGACGCAAAATCGCGCCATATCCAAGCATTGATCCTTGCACCAACTCGTGAGCTTGCGATTCAGGTTGCAGAAGAATTAAACCGCATCGGTGAAGTGAAACGTGTTCATGCCTTGCCAGTATACGGTGGTCAGCAAATCGACCGTCAGATTCGTGCGCTTCGTAAGAACCCGCAAATCGTCGTCGCGACACCTGGTCGTCTAATGGACCACATGAACCGTAAAACATTAAACCTCGACCACGTCCAAACAGTTATCTTGGATGAGGCAGATGAAATGTTGAACATGGGCTTCGTGGAAGATATCGAAAAAATCTTAGGTACACTTCCACCGACTCGTCAAACACTTTTATTCTCTGCGACAATGCCGCCGCAGATTCGTAAAATCGCAGATCGTTTCATGACGACTCCGACTCACATCAAAGTAAAAGCAAAAGAAATGACTGTCGAAAACATCGATCAATCATTCATCGAATTAAAAGAAAACCAAAAATTCGACGTGCTTTGCCGCTTGATTGATACGGATTCTCCGGAACTATCAATCATCTTCGGTCGTACGAAAAAACGTGTTGATGAGATGACAGAAGGACTTGTCCAACGTGGATACACGGCTGACGGTTTACACGGTGACTTAACACAAGCAAAACGTGACCAAGTTATCCGTCGTTTCAAAAAAGGAACAATCGATATCCTTGTAGCTACAGACGTAGCGGCACGTGGTCTTGATATTACAGGCGTTACACACGTTTATAACTTTGATGTCCCGCAAGACCCAGAAAGCTATGTTCACCGTATCGGCCGTACAGGTCGTGCTGGTAAAACAGGATCAGCGATTACTTTTGTTACACCACGTGAATTCGGTCAGATCAAAACGATTGAACGTGTTACAAACAAAAAAATGTCGCGTCGTCATGCACCAACACTTGATGAAATCCTAGAAGGTAACTTGAAACTTGCTGCACAAGAGTTAATCAAACGTGTAGAAGCGAAAAACTCACAAGAGTATACAACACTCGCTCAAGAACTTCTTGAAGAGTATGAAGCAGTTGAATTGATTTCAGCAGCGCTTAAAGGATTAACGAAAGAGCCGGATGCAACGCCAGTTCAAATTTCGTCAATCGAACCAATTCGTGTTAAACGTTTTGGTAGCGGTGGTGGTAACGGTGGCGGTAACCGTCGTCCTTACGGTAACAAAGGTGGATCAGGATCTGGTTCTTCTTCTAACCGTAGCAGTGGCGGATACCGTGGCAGCAACCCACGTGGTGGGGAGCGCCGTGAAGGCGGTCGTCCTTCTGAAGGAAACCGTAGCAGCACATCTTCTTCTTCAGATCGTCGTGAAGGTGGATACGCTGGTCGTAACCGCAGTGAAAGTGATCGCAACCGTGGCGGACGTAAACCACGTTTTGAAAAGTAAGAAGTTTGAACCGATTTGTCACAGACAAGTCGGTTCTTTTTTATGAAATCTCGTGCTAAAATGAACAATATAGAGAGGGCGGAATTTTGTGTATACTATTTACGCTATAGCATTCATTTGTCTGATTGGACTAGTCGTCGCGACGAAACGAATTAGTGAACAGACGACAAAAGGGCATTTCCGTTATATTCCTTTGGCAACTTTGTTATTTGGCGGAATTATCTTTCTTGTCTTGGCGATTGGCAAGGGCGGAGCAACCGGTATTCAATACGGAGTCCTCAGCATCATTTATCTTACAGCGACATTTGGTGTTTATCTTTACATCGCAATCAGAAAAGATACGACCTTATTTTAAAGACGGGACCTCTCTGATTACAGAGAGGTTCTTTTTTTGATAAGATGGAACAAGAGAAAAGGGGGGCAGAAGAATGGATGCCTTAGATGTCATTGTTCATCCCGAACAAATTGAAGCTTGGTTTCAGCCGATTGTCGGAGCGGCACCTTTTAAAGTAGAAGGGTATGAAATTCAATCCCACTTCCGGGGAGAACCATTAAAACCATTTTTTCAAGAAGACGATGTACCCATTGAGTATCAACTCGAAGTGATGAGTCATGTCATTCGACATGCCTTTCAAAAAGTACCGATGGATGCGCATTCGTTTGTTTTGATCCGCTGTCGACCGGCCTGGTTGTTTGAGAACGGCGGTGAAGATTTTTTAAGCATCTTGCGGGATGCACAAATCGATTTTCCGGAAGACCGGTTATACGTCACATTAACGGATGTTCAAGTCGACGATTTTGATCGACTCGGGAGAATCGTTGCCTATTATCAAAATTCCGGTTTGAAAGTTGCACTCGACCGGGCGGAAGCGACCAGTCTTGAACGAGTCTTTTCGATGTCGCCGGACATGTTGATTGTCGATTTGGCATCGATGATTGAGAAAAAAACAGTGTCGGCCAGCTACCCGCATTTATTGCAGACGATGGAACATCTCTGTGATCAACTCGGGGCACCGTTATTGTACAAAAATATCAGCCATCTTGGTCAGTTGCGTTATGCCTGGCAGCACGGCGGGCGTTACTATATGGGAAACCTGCTCGGTGAAACAACACCGGACTGGGTAACGACGTGTCCCGGAATGGAAATCCTGCTACATGAGGTCCCGATGTTTTATAAGTATGACCGGGAACAGATGAACCGGCTGTTTCAGCTCGAACAGGATTGGACCGTTCGATTCAATGAGTACTGTCAGTCAGTTCGACCGGAGGAAGACATCGACGAGTGGCTGTTGATGCTTGCGAAAAAAATGGAGCCGGAGTTCATCCGTTTTTATATCACGGATGCGAACGGCTTCCAGCAGTCATCAAATATCAGCAAAAAAAGCGGTGACTGGAAACGCTATTCGTTTTACAAGGGGTACAATTGGAGTTTCCGACCGTATTTCATCCGAACGACGGTCGCAATGGAACGACGGCATACCGGATACTTATCTGACCGTTACGTCGACTTCAGTTCAGGGGAACAGACGCGGACCTTCAGTATGCCGCTGAATAATGGGATGTTCTTATTTGCTGATATTTCAGCAGACTATTTATATCAAGAACGATTGAGTGAATGAGGAGGAAATGAATGATGTTAGATTATGATTACGATGCATTACGTGAAATCGGACGGATTGTCGCCATTGCACGCGATGAGATGGCAAATGCCGTTAAACCAGGGATTACGACGAAGGAACTAGATGATATCGGGGCACGTATCTTGAAAGAACAAGGGGCGGAATCCGCACCGATCGTCATGTATGATTTTCCGGGGGCAACTTGTATCAGTGTGAATGAAGTGGCCGCACACGGTATTCCCGGTGCCTATGTCATCCAAGAGGGAGATATCGTGAATGTCGACGTCTCGGCCGTGAAGAATGGTTACTACTCCGACACGGGTAAAACGGTCATCGCAGGACAAGCCCGTCGTCCGGAAGATGTCCGACTGGTTGAAGTCTCGTTGACTGCCCTTGAAAAAGGATTGGAGAAAGTTAAAGCCGGGACAAAGGTGAATCAAATCGGGAAAGCGATTTATGCCGAGACACGCAAGAGCGGGTTTACCGTCATCCGGAACTTAGCAGGACATGGTTTAGGAAAGACATTGCACGGCGAGCCGGAGTCGATTTCGAACTACTTCAGCCGTGAGGAGAACGACTTGTTAAAAGAAGGACAAGTCATTGCTGTTGAAACGTTCATCTCAACAGGCGACGAATTTTGTATGGAAGACGAGAAGGATGGTTGGACATTATACACACCAAATAAAAGTTTGGTTTCTCAATTTGAACATAGTGTCATCGTCTTAAAAGATGGATATGAAATCTTAACGAAAGTCGATTGATTCAGGCTTCGTAAATCGATTAAAACAAACAGGAGTATCAAGTCCCTGATTCTAGCGGGATTTGATACTCCTGTTTTCTTAGAGAATTTTTGTTGAGACGGTCAGCCTTTCGAGGCGTTCCCGGGAAACCGGATGTTCCGCATACCGGATGGATCCGTTTTCGACGATGTAGTCCTGTTCGAGTAGATCTTCAATGAAATACTGATCGGTTCCAGACATATCAATCGGATAAGCGAGATCCGGTAAAGTGGCGAATGCCAACGTTTGGCGCCGTCCAATTCCGCTCTCGAACATTCCGCCCAACCAGTACGATGGTGTCATGCTTCGCACATCGAGCGCTGCTGTCAAACCGCCGAGACGCGCTGGCTTGATGTTGATGATTTGACCAGCCTGCAGTGTTCGCATCAGTAAGGCATCCTGCGTCGTCTGGATGGATTCATCGAGACAAAGCGGTGTCTTGAGTAATGAGGCAGCATGCTGGTGGCTTAACCAATCGTCAGCAGAAAATAGTTGTTCCATCATCAGCAGGGAAAAAGTATCCCACTCTTGAAGGATTGGTAAATCAGACAAATCAAAACTTCCGTTGGCATCAAACATCAAAGGAGCGTCCGGAAAAGTCTTTCGAACCTGTTGGAGAATGGCTGTATCCATTGGGGCGAGCTTTAGTTTAATCCGCTCGAATCCATCAGTCAACGCCTGACCTACAGCTTCAACCGTTTGGTCGGCCGAAGAGCGTCCGAGTGCTTTTCCGCATGGAATTGCCTGAGTCTCATCACCACCCAAATAGGCTGCGAGGGATTTATGCTCGGCTTGCGCAAATAATTCATGAACAGCTCCGTCGAACATCGCTTTTGCCATCTGATTGCCTTTGATCGGCTGAAAGCGTGTGTTGACGTCAGCCGGTGACGATAAAGGTTGTGCGGCAAGCAAACGGTACAGGAGCGGGGACAGGGCACGAAGTGAGTCTTGTGTTTCTGCCGTGTACCAAGGTGTCTCAAAAGCGACGCCTTCCCCATAGCCGATTCGACCTTCTTGATCGGTCAGTCGAAGGATCGTTGTCCGGCGTTTCGACAACGTGGAGATGGCGGTCTGCATCGGCTGACGAAACGTCAGATATACATCAAACAGTTCCGCGCTGCGAAGGGTGATTGCCGTCATAGTGACTCCTTCAGTTGACGCCGAATCAGTTTGCCGTTGGCGTTACGCGGTAACGTATCGCGGTAAAAATAGGTGACGGGACATTTGTACTTGGCCAGTAAACGTCCCATTTCTTCCCGGACAACGGTCTCTGCCAGCGTACTGACGATGAAAGCGACCGGTACTTGCCCCCAAATCGGGTCGAATCGTCCGACGACACCGGCTTCCGTGATACCTGAAATTGATAATAAGGCAGCTTCGACTTCGGCTGGATAAATATTTTCACCACCGGAAATGATCAAATCGCTTCTTCGATCCAACACATACAAATAACCATCGGCATCGATTCGTCCAAGATCCCCGGTCTTCAAATAGCCGTCCGCTGTAAAGGCAGCTGCAGTCGCCTCCGGATTGGCAAAATAACCGTTCATCACAGTCGGACCTTTGACTTCGATTTCCTGATACCGGTTGATGCGGATTTCCGTCGGAGCAATGGCTTTACCGGCAGAACCGATTTTTCGAATCGCTTCTGCCGGCAGGAGTGTCGCGACTTGGGAAGCGGTCTCGGTCATTCCATACGTTTGCATGACGGGGATGTCGCGGTCTAACGCACGGGTCAGAATCGGTAAAGGGACAGGGCCGCCGCCGGTCAAGACGACACGCAAATCAAACCGGCGCAGTCCGGCTTCAAGCAAGCGATCCAACATGACTGAGACGAGAGAGATGTGTGTGATATGTTCTGTCTTGATCCATGTAATGGTCTTATTCGGTGAAAAATGAGGTTCGAGGATGAGTGGAACACCATAGATGACGGAACGGTAGACGACAGCTAAACCGCTCATATGAAACAACGGTGTTACGACAAGGAATCGGTCATCCGGATAGGAACCGGTATGACGGGCCGCATTCATGGCACTCGAAAAGTGATTGAGCATCGTCTGTTCCACCGCTTTTGGTCGTCCGGTCGTTCCGCTCGTAAATAACATCGACTGAATATAATGTTTCGGCATATGCCGAACGAGAACATCGGGCGCCGGATTGACCACTTGAAACGGAAGCCGTTTGACCGGTGCATCGATCGGACGATCCGAGATGACGAACCGGACATCTGCTTGTTTGAGTTGCATCTCCACTTCCGTTTGACTCAAACGGATATTGATCGGAACGATTGTCAGTTCAAGCAACTGAGCTGCGTGAACAGCGATGATATAACTGCTGCTGGAAGGACCATACAAAGCGACGCGGTCACCACGGGAAAACAGCGGAGCCCACGAACTTGCCAGTTCATGTGCTTTTGTGTAGAGCGCGGACCATGTCAAACGTTCGCTGTCCGTGATGAGAGCAAGATCATCCGGTTGTTCTTTAGCACGCGTGTAAATCCAAGGATACACGGATTACCACTTCCTTTCGGGATGATGATAAGAAAAAGGTTCAAACGTCTTTCGACATTGAACCTTTTTTGTATTATGGGAAACGTGGAAACTGTCCGAAGTCAGGATCACGTTTTTCTTTAAACGCGTCGCGTCCTTCTTTTGCTTCGTC
Source organism: Exiguobacterium sibiricum 7-3 (assembly GCF_000620865.1). NCBI lineage: Bacteria > Bacillati > Bacillota > Bacilli > Caryophanales > Exiguobacterium > Exiguobacterium artemiae. The sequence goes on along the minus strand of NZ_KK211190.1, from coordinate 2,395,175 downwards.
TGTCGTGTAATAGAGTAATGTTGCATCACCAGCAAGTTGCTGGATACCTGCAAGACCATCTGAATCGGCATTAAATGCAGCTTTTAAGAAACGAAGTGCTGTTGGTGAATGCTGAAGGATTTCAGAACACCATTGGATGGTTTCTTGCTCCAGGTCAGCCAGTGGCACGACCGTATTGACGAGACCCATGTCAAGCGCTTGTTGGGCATCGTATTGACGGCACAAGTACCAAATTTCGCGTGCTTTTTTATGACCGACGACGCGGGCGAGGTAACCAGAACCGTATCCAGCATCGAATGATCCGACTTTAGGACCTGTTTGCCCGAATTTCGCATTGTCCGCTGCAATCGTTAAATCACAGACTAGGTGAAGAACATGTCCGCCACCAATTGCATATCCTGCAACCATTGCGATGACCGGTTTTGGAATAACACGGATTAGGCGTTGTAAATCAAGAACGTTCAGGCGTGGAATTTCATCCTCACCGACATATCCACCGTGTCCGCGAACTTTTTGGTCGCCGCCTGAGCAGAAAGCAAGATCGCCTTCACCAGTCAAGACGATGACACCGACATTTTGATCGTCACGTGCACGTGAAAAAGCGTCAATCAGTTCGTGGACGGTCTTCGGACGAAAAGCGTTGCGGACTTCGGGACGGTTAATCGTGATTTTAGCGATCCCATTCCATTTTTCATACTTGATGTCTTCGTAGCTACGGGCAGATGCCCATTCTGGAACGTATCTCATTTCAATTCCCCCATTTAATTAATTAAGAGTAGTTTCTCTACTATTGTAACAAACTTTTCCGGTTGGTCGATATGCGGGGCGTGTGATGCACCCTCAATTAAATGAATTTTTTCTGGTAGAGCCGCTTCGACAGCGATTTTTTTAAATTTACTGTCCTCGGTACCGACAATCCAGTCAATCGAAGACCAGTCGAGTAAGTGCCAGACCGGAGCCATATTGCCTGTTCCTTGAGCGATCAAAGAAGCGGCCAGTCCTTCCGGTGATTGTGCCAGTCGTCCACGGCGGATCGACTCCTTTACTTCAACAGGCAGATGACGTTGACTTGCAAAAAGCGGGAGCGATTCCCAATAATCGATGAAATCTGTTAGACCATCCGTTAATAAACGATTGGCGAGGCGGCGATCGGCCTGACGACGTAATCGTCGTTCATGTGCCGATCGGATACCCGGTGTCGTACTGACGGCAATCGTCTGTTTCACCTGTTTCGATGTCGCAGCGAGCAGAAGGGCAATCCGACCGCCCATGGAATAGCCTAAAACCGACCAGTCTTCATCGCGTGTCGCAAGTAAGGTCCGCAAATCCTTTACTTGTTCCGTCAGGCGCATCCGTTGGTAAGGAGCAGCAGCTGTCCGACCATGTCCGAGCAAATCAATCCGATAGACGGTATAGTCTGATTGCAACCGGCTTTCGAGCAGATCCCATGTGGCGCTGCTGCCTGTAAAACCGTGCAACAGCAACAGCGGTGGACCGCTTCCTGTAATTTCGACATGGTATTCCTGATACCGTAGTTTCATCGGAACGCGTCCTGCAATGCTTGATTCGTCTGTTCCCAGATCAAGCGGTGGAGACGAACATTTTCCGGACGATTGGTGACGATTTCCAAGACCCGTGTCGTAGTCGCTTGTTGTTGCAGCGTCGACTTGAGTTGCGTAATCGATGAAATCCGCTCATATTCTACCCCGTAGCCGGCAGCCAAGTGGCTGAAATCAACGTCTTGCGCCGTTCCGAACAAGGGTTCAAACAAAGCGGGATCAAGATTTTGTTGCGGTAGAAAACTGAAGATACCGCCGCCCGTGTTATTTACTAAAAGAATCGTGATCGGGACGGTTCGCCCCATCATCAACCCGTTGATGTCATGTAAGAACGCAAGATCGCCGACGAGCAGGTAACGATTGTCTGCTTCATAAGTCGCGCCGAGGGCACTTGAAAGAATCCCGTCGATGCCATTGGCACCCCGATTGGCAAGGATACGTAGCGGTGTACGCGTCGGTAAAAAAGTATCGAGGTCGCGAATCGGCATACTGTTCGAAACAAACAGACTGCCTTCTGTTAAATCATTTAATGCCCGGACGACGTTGTATTCCGTCAGCTGGTCTGCATCCAAAGAAGAAAAGACGGTCTGGACGGTTTGCTCTGCCCGTTGAAGGGTCTCGAGATAAGATATGTCATGCGTGATGACGGGAACGGTCTTCAGTTGGCTCGGATGACCACTTAAAAAGTGGGCCTGCAACTGAGGATCACGCCAATTTCCAGGATGTCCAACAACTGTCGTCGGAATGCCTTTTGACCAAAGAAGATACGGTTTTGAGGTCGGCATCGCACCGAAACGTAAAATATGATCCGGTCGAATGTCATCGTGAATTGCCGTTTCTTTTAACCAGGTATCATAATAGCCGAAAACCGTATCGTTGGAAGAACGGCGGCCTTGACTCAATGGATCAGCTAAAACCGGAATCCGCGCGCGGTCTGCATAGTCAAGGATGATTTGTGTATCTGCAAGAGAAAGTTGAGGTCCGATGACAATCAAAAGACGCGGAATTGATAAAATTTCAATGAATTTTTGTGTATGTTTTTCTATTTCCGGTTGATGCGGTTGTCCGACCGGCTGACCCGTTTGCAATAAATCCAGTTCCGGAATCAATGGTTCCCGAAGTGGAATATTGATATGGACCGGACCAGCAGGTTCCACGAGCGCAAGAAGGACAGCACGTTCTGCTACGTGTTGTACATAGGGTAGGGCAGTCTCTTCCGGTAGTGGCAGGTCAAAGGCATGCCGTACCTGCTTCCCGTATAGACCGACCTGATCAATCGCTTGGGGTGCACCGACACCACGTAATTCATGGGGGCGATCCGCCGTCAATACGATTAAGGGCAGTTCGAAGATATTTGCTTCCGTAACGGCAGAATAATAATTCGTCGCTGCCGTTCCGCTTGTACAAATCAAGGCAACCGGACGCAAGGTGTCTTCCGCCCGTGTTAAACCCAGCGCAAAAAAACTAGCCGACCGTTCGTCGACGAGGACGTGGGTACGGCTAAACGGGTGAAGGAAGGCAGCGATGGCAAGCGGTGTCGAACGAGATCCGGGACTGATGACGAAATCCCGGACTCCACCTTTCACTAAATTATCGATTAATGCATGCATCCATTTAGTCAACATAAATATCATCCTTTTCTATCGTACAAAGATGCGACAAGGCCTGTAACATCGGTGATAGTTTCGTGTCGGTTTCTTCCAGTTCACTTTGGAGAACAGATCCCTCAACGATTCCGCATCCCGCATAAAGAACAGCCGAGCGGTCGGTAAACAAACCGGATCGGATGGCGACGATGAACTCACCGTTTTCCTGTCCGTCCATCCAACCAACGGGAGAACCGTACCATCCACGTTCGAACGTTTCAATTTCGCGGATGGCAGCGACGGCCGCCTCCTTGGGTTCTCCCCCTAGAGCAGGTGTAGGGTGAAGCTTCTCGATCAGCTGAAAAAGACTGACTTCAGGTGAAAGTGTAGCGTTGATCGGCGTATAGAGATGTTGGATATGGCGATTCTTCAGCAACATCGGTTCGTCCGGTTTGTGAATCGCTGTCGAGAGTCCTTGAAGTGTATTTTCAATCGAATCGACGACAATCGCATGTTCGACACGGTTCTTGTCATCTTGTAACAACGACTGTCCCAGTGCAGCATCTGTCGTCTCGATCGCGTGTCGAGGAGCAGATCCGGCAACGGCGGCTGTCTTGAGCTCAAGACCGGATTTTAAAATCAACCGTTCCGGCGTCGCACCAAGGAAAGCTTCATCGGTTGTCGGTTGAAAGAAGAAGATATAACTGCCCGACTGCGAAGACTCGAGTTCCTGGACAAGTCCGGCCAAGTCAATTGGCTGATCCAGCTCATAGACGACCTCACGGGCTAAGACGATTTTTTTGAGTGACGTTTTTAAGAGTTGTGTCGCTTGATGAAACGATGCTTCAAACGCATCATTTCCGTCACGCGTCAGACGAATCCGTGTCACGAATTGAGTGGACTTCGGTGTATGCAATTCTGCATATTCAACAGCCAACTGGTTGAGAATCTTTTCTGCGTTAGATTGCGGTTCAACGAACGCAAAAACCGTTACCGTCATTCGTCCATCTTGTTCCAAGTAAAGATACTTGGGAATGGTCATCGATGCTTCTCCAAAAGAAGACCAACGATATTCAGTATGTTTCAGTTCAGAAAAAGAAAAGCCGCAAAAGGCAAATAAATCGGTGCCGACATGATCCCGATTCAAATTTGACCACATGGACTGCATCCGTAAGAAACGATCGTGTCCTGCCGTCTTTAGTTGTTGCGTAATGCCAAAACCGATGGCACGCATGGATCGATCAGGTGTCGTAAAATAAAAGCGTTCTTCTGTTCCGAATGACAGTGCGCTAACGTCTTGCGTCTCGACATTCCACGAGTACGCGGCGATGATAGACCGTTGATATGCATTTGCATGACCAACAGCACGTTCAATACATTGTTTAAGCTCATGTTGAGCGTAAGCCATACCGCTCATTGCCCCCTAGTCTATAGATACTGTGATACGTTTCACTTATTCTCAGTGTAAACTTTTTATCTGAAAAAAAGAAGGAATAAGCTATCTTGGATTGAGCATTGACAGTAAAAAACGAAACCCGATACACTTAGACAGGAAAGGGGTTTATTATATGAATAAATCAATCGCTGTATATTGGCGAATGACACGACCGCATACGTTGACGGCAAGTTTTGTGCCGGTCGTCGTAGGAACGGCTATCGTGGCACCACGGATCGAATCGTTACGGATGGATCTGTTTTTTGCCATGTTGATCGCATCGATGCTGATTCAGATTGCGACGAACTTATTTAATGAATATTATGATTACAAGCGGGGGCTCGATACGGAAGAATCGGTGGGCATCGGAGGATCGATTGTCCGCGACGGTTTTAAGCCGGGTACGATTTTGGCATTTGCCTTGACGCTGTATGGAATTTCGGCTTTACTCGGTATTTATTTATGCCTAGAGACAACCTGGTGGTTGCTGTTGATTGGAATCATTTCGATGTTTGTCGGTTATATCTATACAGGTGGACCGTTGCCGATTGCGTACACACCGTTCGGTGAAGTGGTGGCCGGCTTTTTCATGGGCTATGTCATCATTGCGATTTCCGCGTATCTGCAGATCGGTTATGTGCCGACAGAAGCGGTCGCGATTTCGATTCCGGTGGCGATTTTAATTGGATCGATTCTACTCGCAAATAATATTCGTGATCTCGACAATGACAAAGTCAATGGACGAAAGACAATCGCCTGTTTGGTCGGTCATCAAAAAGCAGTCTATGTGCTGATTGCCTTTTTTGCTGCTGCCGTCCTTTCGCTGTTGATTGCCGTACTAGCCTTTAACGTCACATGGTGGGCACTGCTTGCTCTTTTAAGCATTCCACTGATGATTAAAGCCGTGAAACTGTTCTGGCATGATTTGCCGCCGCAGGAATTGATGCCGGGTATGGCACAGACAGGGAAGGTCAATACGATCTTTGGATTATTGCTTGCAATCAGTTTGACAATCGCCAATCTGTGATGGAAAATGACAATGATTTTTTTGAACGGAATCCCGAATGATGGACAGATAAAACTGTCTTCGTCGGGATTTTTTTGTTGGAACAATGAAGGGTCTGATTGGTTGTAACAGTTTTGAAATTTTACTATAATAGAAGCAATGTGCCTAGAACGCGTATAACATCCTTCAGGTTCATGAAATTTTTTTAGAGGTGGAACAGGAATGAATAAAATTGCGGTAATCGGAAAAGTATTCGTCGACATAAAAGGAACTTCGTTTGCGCCCTTGCATAAGGATGCGAAAAACGTCGGGGATATCACCTTCTCGAATGGTGGTACAGGACGGAACGTAGCACAAAATCTCGCTGTTCTCGGAAATGATGTTCGTTTTATCTCGACGGTTACGAACGATCAGATTGGTGTCGGGGTACTCGAAGAGTTAAAATCCTACGGAGCCAACGTCGATCATGTAGAGATGCTCGAAGACCATGGAATGGGCATGTGGCTTGCAGTCATGGACAATGAAGGGGATCTACAGACGTCGATTTCTAAACAACCGGATGCTAAACTCCTCGAAGAAGCGATTCTTCGTCAATCCGTCTATGCGCTTGACGGGGTGGACGCAGTCGCAATCGATTTGGATTTGTCGGTGACAGTCCTCGAACGGTTGATTCATATCTGCCGCAAAATGGAGTTGCCGCTTTACGGTGTCTGTGGACATTTGAGTGTGATTGAGCGCAATCGCCATTTGTTGCAAGGGTTTACTGGATTCATCTGTAGCCGTGAAGAAGCTGAGATTTTATCGGACCTGTCCATCGTGACGGTAGAAGACGCCATTCATGTCGCCAACGAACTGGCGAAAAAAGGAGCACCCTTTACGGTTGTCACGATGAGTGAGTTAGGTGCTGTCTATGTGGACCGCCGGACAGCGACTTCAGGTCACGTCGGGACGAAGAAAGTGAAAGTAGTTGACTCAACAGGTGCCGGCGATTCCTTCTTTTCTGCTGTACTTTCCGAACTGACGGAATCCAAGCAGGCAGAAGAGGCACTTCAACTTGGGATGAAGGTTGCCGCACAAGTCATTGCATCCACGGAAAATGGACTGATTCCAGAAATGCTTGAGACCATTCGTTGAGTCCTCAGACTGTGAGGAGGAATGAAGATCAATGCCGATTCAAAGAAGTGCCATTATTTTAATCAATGAATCAGACGAAGTTGCCTTGATTCGTCGGGATAAGCCGGGCGAGACGTATTATGTGTTTCCTGGTGGTGGACGGGAAGTCGGGGCGACATTAGAAGAAACCGCAATTCGGGAAGCCCACGAAGAGCTTGGGGTGGATGTGGAACTCGAAGGAGTTGCCGCAAACGTTCACTTTAACGGATTGGAAAATCCTTATTACTGGGCAAAAATGACGGGTGGTATATTTGGAACAGGAACCGGAGAAGAGTTCGAAGATCAGTCATCGGGATATACACCGTTGTGGGTCAAACGCGAAGAATTGATGGATTTACCGGTTCGCCCGACAGCGCTTGTCCAGGAATTGACGAAGATGACGGAACGTTTCTATAATATCGAGCTAAAAGATAATTGAGGTTTTAGTTGGATTAAACAGGGAAAAAGTATAGTAAGACAGTGAGGTGGTCCTAGACTGCCTCTTTTTTGTGAAGGAGAGATGACGATGGCACATACACGTGACCCAAAAGGATTAGCCCTTAATCTAAAGCAACGGATGTCTGATCACAACATTACGGATTACGCAGGAACGTTAGCTTACTATTGGTTCTTATCGATTTTCCCAGGTATCATTTTTGTTATTTCAGTATTATCATTCTTTGACATCGATCAACAGACACTTGAATCTCAAATTCGTGATTTGGCACCGGGTGGATCGGTCAATACGTTTACGGATGTCATTTTCCAAGCCATCAAGGAACCGCAAGGAGGTCTCTTATCGATCGGGGCGATTTTAGCTATTTGGTCAGCTTCAAAAGGCGTCGATCGTCTGATTACGACAGCCAATCATGCCTATGGTGATTTTTCACCGCGCGGATTCGTTGCAGCGCGTGGAATCGCTTTGATTCTAACCGTTGTGCTCGGAATTGGGATGCTCTTGTTGATTGTCCTGAACGTTTTAGGTGGACCGATTATCAGTTACTTAGCCAACTTTGTCCTACCGATTGATATGGGGCAAAAAATTCTGTTGACGGTCTTGCGATATGTCATTTCAACTGTCTTGCTGATTCTGATTTTATCGATTTTCTACCGTGTTGCACCGAAACGACCGATTTCGTTTAAAGAAGCTATCCCGGGAGCCGTCTTTGGTGTCATCGTATGGCAATTATTATCGGTTGGATTTGGATTTTACGTCTCGAATTTCTCAAACTATAATCAAACATACGGTTCGCTTGGAAGTGTCGTCATCGTGTTATTATGGTTGTATTTTACAGGATTAATCATTTTACTTGGGTCTGAACTGAATGCGTCGTGGGAACGCTTCATGAAAAAAGCGGATCCGAAAAAAATGGAAGAAAAACGATTGAAAGAGCAAGCGGATTTAGACTCGATTCCAACCAATACGTTTGGTTGATTTCAAGTTCCGTCTCATTTGAATGAGCCACACTAAAAAGCATCTACTGTCGGTAGTCCGACGGTAGATGCTTTTTGATTGGATCAAGCTGCAGCTTGTTTTGAAAACGGAGCGGGAGTCTTGTAGGCTGAGGTATCTTTTTGTAGAAGGCGTAATCCGTTCAAAATGACAAGGATTGTAGAACCTTCATGACCGACTACTGCAAAAGGCATGATTAGGAACTGTGAGAAGTTCGAAATGATTAATAACAGGATAACACCGATTGCGAGCGTGATGTTTTGTTTGACGACACGATTCATTTTACGCGCTTTGTTGACGGCGTAGGCCAGGCGTCCTAAATCATTTTTCATCAAGACGACATCGGCTGTTTCAAGGGCAGCATCTGTTCCTTCGCCCATTGCGATACCGACATGAGCCAACGCAAGGGCGGGAGCATCATTAATTCCGTCTCCGACCATGGCGACTGTTTTTCCTTCGGTTTGGTACTGCTTGATATGACGTACTTTGTCTTCAGGGAGACATTCGGCTACGTAGTCCGTCAGACCGGCTTCCTTGGAAATCGCAGCGGCAGTCACAGGGTTGTCTCCTGTCAACATGATCGTCGTGATACCAAGAGCATTTAACGATGCGATAGCTGTCTTAGCTTCAGGGCGAATCGTATCCCGTAATGCGTACAGAGCGATGATTGATTGACCGTTACTGACATAAACCATCGTATTTCCTTGTTCTTTTAAAGTTTGCTCCATCGATAGGAAAGGGTCGGTCAATCCTTCATGGAACGCATATTTTCCAATCCGGTACGTCTGACCGGAAACAGTGGCCTCGATTCCGTAGCCCGTCACATCCTTGAAAGTGGATGGTTCGATGATATCCGTTTTTAAGTGCGTGACAATCGCTTGTGCCAGCGGATGATTTGATTGTGCTTCAATTGATGCGACAGCTTGTTTGACGGCGAATGCATCAATTCCATCAGCATAATGGCTTTCCGTGACGATGGGTTTCCCGGTCGTTAATGTCCCGGTTTTATCAAAGACGATTGTATCGACTTGTCCAAGTGTCTCGATATGTGCTCCACCTTTAAATAAGACACCGTTTCGGGCAGAAGCGGCGATTGCTGCCAAAGCAGCTGGTGTGATCGAAGCGACCAAAGCACAAGGTGAAGCGACGACAAGCAAAATCATGGCCCGGTAGATACTCGTTTCAAATGTCCAACCAACTAAGTAATGGGGGACAACCATCATCAAGGCGACGACGAGTAAGACGATTTTAACGTAACGGCTTTCGAACCGCTCGATGAATTGTGCGGATGGTGATTGTTCGCTTTGAGCGTTCTGAACCATGTGAATGATTTTTTGGAACAGAGACTCGTCCGCGGCTTTTGTCATCTCGATCGTCAACACACCATTCATATTGACGGTTGAATTATATACGGTATCCCCGACATGTTTTTCGACGGGAATCGATTCGCCTGTAATCGAAGCTTCTTCAATAGCAGCTTGACCGCGGATGATGGTTCCGTCGACAGGAATACGTTCACCGGGGCGGACATAGACGAGTTCTCCGACGACCAATTGCTCAAGACCAACGACTTCAAGCTTACCATCGGTATTTAATCGCGTGGCTTCTTCTGGCTGTAAGGACATTAAACTTTGTAATGCCCGTTCGTTTTTATTCATTGTATAAGTTTCAAGGGCGCCGGATAACGCAAAGATGAAAATCAAGATGGCACCTTCCATCCAGTAGCCGATAGCCGCTGCACCGATAGCCGCTAAAATCATCAATAATTCTACATTCAAGGTTTTGTCATGATACGTTTCCGTTAATCCTTCTTTTGCTTTCGCATAGCCTCCGATTAAATAAGCGGAGAGATAAAGCGTGACATAGCCTGTAGCGGGAATGTTGATCTTTTCGAGCGTGTAGGCAATTAAAATCAATATTCCGCTAAAGAGTGCTAAAATCAATTCGTGATGTTCCTCCCAAGCATGACGGAGAGCGGAACGCTGATGGACATCAGTAGTAGTAGAGGTAGTCATATGGAAAAGCTCCTTTCAAGTCTAAATGAGAAAAGAAATCATTATGTTAAAACAATGAGAATGTTAATTACCAACGTTTTCTCATCAATGATAATGAGTTTCATTGTCGCTAGATTATAATAATTATTATCTGTAAACCTACTATACCATGTCTATGTCAAAAGAAACAGGAAAGGAATTAGCAAAAATGAAAAAAATATTGACCGATCGATTTGGTATGGTTGTGCTCGCATTAGTGACGACCTTCCTTTGGGGAAGTGCGTTTCCCTTCATCAAAAAAAGTTATGCTTTACTTGCCATCACTTCAACGGAGTACGGGGAACAGCTGTTGTTTGCCAGTTACCGCTTTTTTATCGCCGGCGTCTTATTGCTGATTGTCAGCGTCCTGATTTTTAAACAACCGATTACGTTGAAGAAGCGAACACTCGCTTACAGCCGTCTAGGCTTCTTTTTGACGTTTCTTCAATACGTGTTCTTTTATATCGGACTTTCCTTATCAACGGGCGTCCAAGGGTCAATCATTGCTGGGTCGACTTCTTTCTTTCAAATGTTGCTCGCCCATTTCCGTTATGAAGATGACCGGTTGAATCGTTTCAAAGGGCTTGCCTTGTTTTTAGGATTTACAGGCGTGATTTTAGCAAACTGGCCGCAAGGATCAGCCGGTGTATCGTTTGGGAGCGGTGAAGTCTTACTGATCCTCGCCATGATTTCCGGCGCATTCGGAAATTTAATCGCTAAGGAATATTCGGCAAGTTACCCGGTTGCACCGATGACCGGTTGGGCTATGGTCATTGGATCAATTGGCTTATTCATCGTCGGAGCAGTCTTGAATGGAGACTGGTTCCCGTTTACTTTCACGAGTACAACGGTCTGGATGCTCGTGTATTTAGCGTTTTTGTCAGCGACCGGATTTACGTTATGGAATCTTTTGATGAAATATAACCCGGTCAGCCGCGTGTCATTGTTCATGTTTTTTGTCCCGATTTTCGGCGTAACGTTATCCGCGCTCATTCTCGGGGAATCCATTCCACCGCAAGCCTTTATCGGTCTGTTGTTTGTCGTCTCAGGGATTCTCGTTTCAACTTATCTTCCGATTTGGTTTCAAAAGCGGAGTTGACGAAGATTCTGAATCGTGCAAAAATAGTCTCAATCAATCTGTTATTTTTAATCGTTTGTTGCTGAGCCGACTAGTTCGGCTTTTTCTGTACGGTCATAAAACCACCGATTCGGCCTTGCTATAAAGGCTAGTGCAACTAAAAAACGAAAGGAGATGAGAGAAGTGGAACGGAATGAGATCGTTCGAAAGATCATTGCCAACCGTCGTCCGCGGGATGAGTTTGCTCGGTTTGTCGTCACCTGTGTCAGTCAACAACTTAAGGAGACACATGGAGATGTCGGGGTGGAAATCATTGAGGCAGAAAGAGGATACGACTCCGTTTGGTCAATCAACGGTCAAGAGGTCGTCGTCTTGCTGGAGACGGAAGAATTGAAACGGGCAAAAGAACAACCGTATGCAATCGACGATAAGCTCTGGCACAGTTTTCGGCAAGAAGGAATCGTGAAATAAAAAGACGGTCGTTCCAATGGGACGACCGTCTTTGCTTGTTTACAGCGACCGGGATACAGGTTTTGACCGAAAAAGCAGATAAGCGAGTGTCGCGAGAACCAGTACGAATAAAATAAAGTAGAATCCTGGCGGCAATATAACGAACAAACTACCGGAGATCGGGCCGAGAATCGAACCGAGACTAAACGAAATCCCAGCAAGCAGGTTCCCGGTCGGCAACAGATGATTTGGCAACTGTTCGGTCATATAAGCGACGCCTAAGGAATACGTCGAACCGAGAGCCATACCGCTGATTGCAAAAATCGTAAACAATGCGCCATAGCTTTGGAACAAAAAACAGGCCGTCAAAAACGAAAAAGCTCCGATGCTGAGGACAGTGATCAGCGTCCGCCGTTTTCCAAAATGATCGGCGAGACGTCCGAGGGGTAACTGCATCAATAAAGAGCTGACGACGAATGTCGTGATCAAACTGCTCGTTTGAGATAGTTCGTAGCCGTTTCGTGTCGCGAATACTGGAAAGCTGGCATTCAATGTTGCTTCTAAAAAGCCATAGGTGAAGCCGGGTAACAATGTAAACCAGGCGCTCGTCAAGACAAGCCGGTAACGGGAAGCCGCAGATTGAAGCTCTTCCGGCATGACATCAGACGGTTTTTCGTTTGGTACCCGTCTTAAGGCGATTAAGACGAGGACAGTCAGTGTCCCAGTCAAGACGAAGGGCAACCAGCTGATCCAGTCAACGAGTGGTGCCGCGAGTGGACCAAGGGCAAAACCAAGACCGAATGCCATGCCATACAGTGACATCGTCCGGCCAAGTTTATGGTTCGGTGTAATGGAGGTGACCCAAACTTGAGAACCGTAATGGAGGGTCTGGTCCCCAAAGCCGACGACGAATCGCAGTACCATCCAAGCAAGAACGCTTGGGATAAGCGGAAAAGCAAAGACGGCAACAGCTACTAAGGCAAGACCAAACGAGATGACAGGCACATAGCCATGACGCCGCAACGGTTTTTCCATCAAGGGTGCTGCGACGATGACACCGATATAAAGCACGGCAGCACTTAGTCCATTTATGTAAGCGGGTGTTCCTTGACGTTCGAGCAAGATCGAAAGCAGTGGGATGAGTAATCCTTGGGTGAAACCCGAAATGAATACAATCGAAAGAATTAAAGCAAAGCGACGCGACAAAACAAACAACTGCCTTTCCTTTTTTATATAAGCATAACATGCCCCGGGTGCACGTCTGTACATCCGGGGCATGTTATGCTTATTGTTCTTTTTGTTGAGTTGGTTCGAACCGTGTTGGACGTGGCATATGCAAAAGATGTTCGTCCCAATCCGTTTGGTCGAACACTTCATCGTGTTCGATACTGTGAGACACCCGAATGCCAATCATCATGATTCCAAGTACCATACTGAACATGCCGATAATCGCGACAATCCCGACGAGCCATTCCATTTTTGAAACCCCCTTCGAACAAGGAAAGTGTGTCAACTTTGTGACAGACTTTTCCCGTTTTGAAAGAGACTCAAACCTGGTCAGAGACGGCTGGATTGCTTTAGGAAATCTACTTCCGGATAATAGGCATTTTTGACGAGCGCATTTGGACCGAGGCATTGAACGGCGGGGCAGTGACAGGACAAACTTTGATTAAGTTCTGTTTTTTGCCACATCGTATACGCATCATTAAAGGAAGTGTCATGAATCGTCCCGAGTGAGGCCAATTCATCCCCGAAATCCGTCACGATGATCTCACCGTCAAAGATGTTGACATTTAGGCGTGACCGGCCGTCGGGGTCATTGCGGACGGAAACATTTGGATCCTGGCGCAGACGGCGATGGAGCGCTAAATCTGCCTCTTTCATCGAGCAGGCATAAAACGGCAATGTACCGAATAACATCCAAACATTTGGATCCCGGACATCAAGCAGACGATGGATCCCATCGCGAATCTCGTCGAGGCTTGCCGCCTCAATCATCGAGGCGAAATCTGCTGGGTACATGGGATGAACTTCATGTCGGACACAGCCCATCTCAACGATTTCCTGATGGATGGCTTCTAAATGCGGTAACGTTCGTTTATTGATCATCGTTTCCGCAGAGACGAGGACACCACGCGCATTCAAGATACGGGCATTTTCCTTCATCTGTTCAAACAGTTTCGTCCGTGCTTCACGTGACGGTTTACGTTCCATCATTGCGAAGCCACCATCAATGAAGTCGTCCGCTGTTCCCCAGTTGTGAGAAATATGTAAGACATCAAGATAAGGGATGATCAGCTCATACCGGGAAAGGGGAAGTGTTAAATTTGAATTGATTTGGGTTTTAGCTCCCCGTTCGTGGGCATACTTAAGTAAAGGCACGACATATTCCCGGACCGACTTCATCGACAGCATCGGTTCTCCGCCAGTAATGGAGAAGGCACGCAGGTGTTCGATTTCGTCCAATCGTTTGATGAGCAGTTCGACGGGGATGGTAGGTGTTTCGCTGCTCGACAACATATAGCCGACGGCGCAGTGTTCACAACGCATGTTGCAAAGCGTCGTCGTCGTAACTTCGACATTCGTCAGTCGGGACTGTCCGTACTGTTCGATATCTCGATAGGCTTCCCACGGATCATTTTGGATGGTGATAGGTGATTTTAGTGACATGGTGCATGTTCCTCCTTTTTAAAGTTCCACTACGTATCGTATGCTAAATGTACACAGGAATAAAGAACAAGAAAGGAAGTCAGAATAATGGGAAAAGCAAGAACTGATAAACTTGGACAGATGAATGTGCTAAAATCAAGAATGCAGCTTTTATGCCATACGATTGATTCATTGGATGAAACATCAGATATTGAGGATTTGGAACGTTTAGCCGTCTCCTTGGATCAGTTGAAAGCCAAGGTGCTTCGTTACGCAAAAGATATGAAGGAACATGAGGAATCAGAGAGCGGTTCGAAATGACCGCTTTTTGATTTGGATCATGGAAAGGATGGATCAGATGACAACTAAAATTAAACTACAGGTAGGCGAGGTTCGTTCTGTAACCTGCTTACGCATGGGGATCAACGGAGAAGGAATCGCGACACTCGAACGACAAATCGTATTCATTCCAGGTCTGCTTGTCGGGGAAACCGCTCAGATCGAGATTACGGAAATCCATAACAATTTTGCGAATGCAAAAATCTTGAAGCGCGATGTCCGTTCACCGGACCGTGTGACACCATTATGTCCGATTTACAGTCAGTGCGGCGGATGCCAGCTCCAACATATGAGTTACGAAGGACAGCTTCGTTATAAAGAAGATATGGTCCGAAACGCCTTTACGAAATCGACGAAGTTGAACGTCGAGAAATCGGACATCCGTCCGACAATCGGTACAGCAGAATGGGAGTACCGGAATAAGTCACAGTTTGCCGTCGGAAAAGAAGGCACGCAAATCGTCAGTGGATTATATTCAGCAAACTCGAATCGTCTCGTTGCGATCGACGAGTGTATCGTTCAAAACAAAGAGACGTTACGTGTCAACAAAGCCGTTACGAAAATTTTAAATGACTACAACGTTCCGGTCTATAATTCAGCTAAACAAGATGGCGTCATTCGAAACATCGTCGTTCGGACCGGCATCAAAACAGGTGAAATTCAAGTCGTGTTAGTCGCTTTCAAAGACGGTTTTAAGGATCTTGAAGGATTATCCCGAGATATTTATGATATTCCAGGTGTGATTTCAGTCGCCTTGAACATTAATGATAAAATGACGTCGCGTGTCTTTGGGGAACAGACGGAAGTTTTACGTGGGGTGGAACGCATCGAGGAACAGATGGGTGAGTTTACGTATCAACTGTCACCACGTGCCTTCTTCCAGTTGAATCCGGAACAAGCGGAGCGGATGTACAGCGAGATCGTCAAAGCGGCAGCCTTGACGGGTGAAGAACGTGTCGTTGATGCTTATGCAGGCGTCGGCTCAATTGGTCTTTGGATCGCAAGCGGTGCAAAAGAAGTCCGAGGAATGGAAATCGTCGAGGAAGCAGTCGAAGATGCAACGGCACACATGAAGCAATACGGATTTAACCACGCGCAATACGTAGTCGGAAAAGCAGAAACTTGGATTCCGCGCTGGGTGAAAGAGGGATGGATTCCAGACGTCTTCATCGTCGATCCGCCTCGTTCAGGTTGTGATACGCAATTATTGAACGCAATGATTTCGTCAAAAGCAAAAAAAATCATTTATGTTTCCTGTAACCCACAAACGTTGGCACGTGACTGCGATCATTTGATGAAAGCCGGCTACAAAGTCAGTTACATCCAACCGTACGACATGTTCCCGCAAACGGCACATGTCGAAGCCATCGTTGTACTAGAGAAAAAGAAAAAGAAAAAGTTTTAAACAGATCGAACGGATATAAGAAGCGATTTCTATATGAAAAAGAGGAAAGTGGCTATAGCCGTTTTCCTCTTTTGTTTCGTCCGGATTTCTTTTTTTAAGTTTGTTGCAACCAGTTTTGATCCTGTTCCTGAAAACGTCGTTTGAGATCAGCGACACGTTCTGTTGGTAAAGGTCCTTGTTCCAGCAAGCGGATATTTTGTACCAAATGATCCGGATTGGCTGTCCCGATGATGGCGCTCGTGACGCCGGGCTCAAAGACTGTAAACCGGAGTGCGGTTTCAAGCCAAGAGGCTTCTTCAAGAGGGAATTCGAGCTGTTGTGCCCGTTCCCAGTAAGGTTCGACGTATTGACCGGTTGGCCGTGACGCGAACCGCCAAGGGGCATTCGCAATCGGACGTTTGGCGATGATGCCTTTTTGTTGTTGATGAATCAGCGGGATGGCATCGCTCAATGCCCGTTGATCATACAAATTAACGGACGTTTGAAAACTGTCGAACCGTCCCGTTGTGATGGCGTAGTCAAGGTCTTCCCGGTCACCTGAATAAGCAATCAGCCGGACTTTTCCGGCCTGCTTCGCACGCTCGAGTGCCTCGATGACATCATCTTGAGCCAGTATCTCTTTACTGCAGGAATGTAAATGGACGATATCGATAAAGTCTGTTTGCATCGTCAAAAGGGCCTGATCAATTCCGCCGGCAACAGCTTGGAACGTCCAGTCTTGCGTGCGTGGTACATCATACCCGACCTTCGTCGACAATACGACATCATGGCGGTGCTGTTTTAAAAAGTTGCCGAGCCGTTGTTCAGATAAGCCGTAGCCGCGGGCAGTATCAAATAAACGGATGCCTGCATCTAACGCTTGATGGAGGACATAGCTTGCTTCCTGATCGGATAAATCATCGGAACCGATGTGACCGGCACCAAATCCGAGAGGGGAGACTTGGATGTCAGTGTTGCCAAATGAACGTAATTCCATACTGTTTTCCTCCTTTGTTTACTTCTCTACACTATACGAAGAAAACGGTTGCATCAATCGATATCCCTCGATGGATGCAACCGTTTTTTATAAAGGTAAATCAAATAAAACACCAAAAACAGTCCAGCAATCAACCACGGGATTATCGAATCCCGTTCAATCAATTCATTGACGGCAAAAGCTTCAAAGACCAGTGCGGGAACTTTCCCAATCGTACTGGCCGTTAAAAAGACGAGTGTCGAGACACCACTGGTCGCACTTAAGAACGTGACGAGACCGGAAGGGGCGAACGGCAACAGCCGTAAAAAAAGAATCGTCCAAAAAGCATCCCAACCAGTTTGCTTCGTTAACCTACCGAGCCACTTCAAGACGAACGGGGACTGAATCAGCGGTTCGATACGCCGAAAACCATAACGGTAGATATAAAAGGAAACTCCAGCACCTAAGACTTCGCCAAGAAAGGATAAAAACAGCCCGTTCCAAAATCCGAAATAAAGTAAATTGGCTGCCGTGACGAAGGCGCTTGGCACAACACCGAACAAACTGATGACTAGACTGACTAAAAGACTGATTGGTACAGCAAACGTATCCGCTTGCTGTAACCAATCAAGGAGTGTTGCTTCGATAATAAAACGTCCTTTCAAGCTTAAACCAATCAATGCTGTTAACGGATCGAAATAACGGTCAAAAGAAATGACATCAAGAGAATCCGTCCTCATCGTCCGGTAACAACGGTAACGTAATCAAGACGGTTGTTCCTTGACCGAGAACAGATTCGAAGGAAATTGTTCCGTCGTGTCGGTCGATGATGTGTTTCGTGATGGCAAGTCCAAGACCTGTTCCACCATCTTTTCGTGTCCGTGATTTATCAACACGGTAAAAGCGTTTCGTCAAACGTTCCAAGTGTTCCGGCGGAATGCCTTCTCCTTCGTCCCGGATTGAACAAATCGTCAGTTCACCGTCTGTTTTCGTCGATAAATAAATATGTTTCGAGGCGGGAGTGTAGCGTAACGCATTATCCAACAGGTTTCCGATGACCTGCTCCAGGCGATCATTGTCACCAAGAACGATTTGACTTGGATCAAAGTCGGTGACGATGGATACTCCTTTGGCTTTTGCGATGGGTTCCATCCGGTAAACAACATCTTCCAGCACTTGGCTGAAAACAAGCGGTTGCTTCGTCATCGGATACGAATCCCGCTCCAGTTGGGCGAGATCAAGCAAGTCATTTACGAGGCGTTGCAATCGTTCTGTCTCCCGCTCGATGATTTGATAATATTGATCCCGTGTTTTTTCGTCGAGTGCCTTGTCTTGCATCATTTCCGTATAACCCCGGATATAGGACAAGGGTGTACGTAATTCATGACTGACATTCGCCAAAAATTCCTTGCGCTGTTCATCCACTTCACCGAGGGATTCCGCCATCTTGTTTAAAGTTTCTGCCAGTTCACCGATTTCATCATCGGATTGAATCGGAATCCGGTAAGCAAAATCCCCTTGAGCATAGACGGTGGAAGCCCGTTTCATATCGATCAGCGGACGAATGATTGTATCGATGATTTGACGGCCAAAAATGACAAGGTTCAACACGATCAGACCAATCATAAAGAAAATCATTAGTCGAAGCGGGCGGAACGGTTCACTGATTTGACCGAGTTCCAAATACAGAATCAGTGTGCCGACAAGCCGATTGTTCTCAATAATCGGGAAACCGGTCATTAAGATATCTGTCCCTTCAATCGGGTGGGTCCGGCTTGAAACGACGGTTTCACCATTGCGTAATTGTTCGATATCCGCATTCGTCAAGAACCGGAGACCAGCCGGATTTTTTTTCAGGAAGTCGATGAAAAAAACCTTGGATTCGGTCAGTTCATTCGTATACGTCATTCCATCGTAAAAGGCACCGGAAAGTCCCTCGGATTCATAAATGTTAATCAGTTTTTCACCCCGGTTGAGCAACAAGTCTTCCTGCGTTTGCAGGTAAAACCGGTCGTACAGATAAAATGTCAATAAGACGAATAAGACGGCAGAGAAAACGCTTGTGAACCAAATCGTAATCCAAATCCGGCGGCGGATGGTATACCGCTTAATCATACTTCCTCGAATTTATATCCGATGCCCCAGACCGTCTGGATTGAGCCGCCGGCTTCACCGAGCTTCAGGCGAAGTGTTTTGATGTGGGTATCGACTGTCCGTAGGTTTCCGATGTAGTCCGCTCCCCAAATCTGATCAAGCAATTGTTCACGAGAAAAGACTTTGTCGTTGTTTTGAACGAACAAATGAAGTAAGTCAAATTCCTTGCGTGTCAGACTGATCGGTTTTCCGCTGACATGGACACTGCGGCTTTCTGTATCGAGCTCAAGTTTACCGATTGTCAACGTCGCTGACTGATCGACTGTAAAGCGATGGGAACGACGCAGTGTCGCTTCGATACGGGCCAACAGTTCACGGGGGCTGAATGGTTTCGTGATATAATCATCGGCACCGATTTTCAGACCGTGGATCCGATCGAGTTCGTCGGAACGAGCCGTCAACATGATGATCGGGACGTTTGAGAATTCACGGATGCGCATGCAAGCCGTTAAGCCGTCCATTTCCGGCATCATGACATCAAGCAGGACGAGATGGAATGTATCACGCTGCATTTGATCAAGCGCTTCTTGACCGTTCGAGGCTGTCATCGTCTGGTAATTTTCTTTTTGAAGATTGGAGACAAGTAGATCACGCATTTGTGCTTCGTCATCTACGACAAGTATTTTAAAGGATTGTTCTGGCATCAGTAATCACTCCATTTCATATAGGAAGAGGTAATGGCTTCTTCCGACAGGTGAATTTTCCTTATTATCATACCATTTGAAGCTTTCGATCCACATCAAAAGTAAGAACAAAAAAGCACAAGAGGCAGGCGCCTCTTATGCTTCGAGTTGTTGTTCGTAGACCGTTTCGAATTCGCGGCCATGGATATACATTTGAAAACTTGATTTTGAGACTTCGTACAGCGTGAATTGAGTTTCCCCGGTGTTCAGCTGTTCGAGTAACGTTGGTCGTAATTCATCGGCACAAAAAGCATAAGGCAATTTTTCCGCTGCTTTTTGTGAACGGATGTTAGTCTTACGAATTTTCATGAAGACACTTTCGAATTCAAGGTCAAAAAACAGTTCTGCAAAGAATGCTTCCTTTGCAAGGTTGTTGTAACCTTTCCCATGATACGGTTTACCTAACCATGTACCGAGAAACCCATACTGTCCTTCGATATCGAGTAAACTGATTGTACCGATTGGTTGGTCAAATTCGTCTAGGATCGTGCGCGAGACAAGCTCACCGCGCTCTTCCTCTTCGATTGCCTGCTTTGTAGTAAACAGAAATTCATCAAAGTACCGTGTTTTTTGGCGGACGTACGGATATACGTCTTGATGCTGCATCAGTTCGAACAAATCAGCGCAGTCGCTCAGCTCCCGTTGCTTGAGCATACTTCCATTCCTCCCTCTTAAGACCGCTAGAATGATTGTCGAAAGCTACCTGTCTGACTCGTTTGAACCGCGCATGGTATGCCTTCTTCAGTTGTCGGATAAGATAATATTACCTTCTTTTTTTAAAAAAGCAAGAAAATAATTTTTGTGAAAAAACATACGAAAATAAGACATTTCCTGCAAACGAAAAATCCTCATTTTCATAACGAAAAAAGCCTATGATTTTCAACGGATTTCCGTTAAAATCATAGGCTTTTTTTAAGACATCGATGTCAGATGAGTATGTTCAAAAACTACTTTTCCGTCAATCATCGTCATCAAAGGCTTTGCGAGGTAGTCGAGCGGGAAGTGGCTCCAAAGGACAAGATCGGCATCTTTTCCGACTTCGATGGAACCGACACGATCCGCAACGCCAATCGAACGGGCGGGATTAATCGTGATGGCACGAAGCGCGATATCGACAGGCAGTCCTTCACGAGCGGCAAGACCGGCACATAAATTTAAATATTGAACCGGTGTATATGGATGATCCGTTGTGATTGATACTTCAAGATCATGTTCATGTAGAACACGGTACGTTTCCCACGTTTTGTTTTTAAGTTCGATTTTTGATTTTCGTGTAAATGTCGGACCAACTGTGACATGTTCGATCGGTAATTGTTGCAGTTCTTTGGCAACGAGATGACCTTCTGTACAATGTTCGATTCGGACATCGAGGTCAAACTCTTCGGCAAAGCGAATCGCTGATAAAATATCGTCGGCCCGGTGGGCGTGGACACGGAGCGGCATTTCTTTTTTGAGCACCCGTTCAATCATCCGGTGCGCAAATGTATCTGCTGTCCGTTGCATCTTCACTTCAAGGAAGGCTTCCCGCAACATGCCCATGATTCCCATTCGTGTCAATTCACCGGCACGACCGGCACTATGGACACGCTTTGGATTTTCTCCAAGCGCAATTTTTAATCCGGCATATTTCCGTAAAATCATATCATCGATGAACCGGCCGTGTGTCTTGATGACACTCGTGACACCACCGATGATATTCATGCTGCCCGGCATGACTTGCACCGTCGTGACACCATGTTCGATCGCTTCTTTGAATCCTTCATCGAGCGGATACACACCATCGATTGCCCGCAAGTGGGGCGTCATCGCGAAAATGGTTTCGTTGGCATCGTTTCCGACTGTACCAGTTCCTTCATCATACAAACCGAGATGGGTGTGGGCATCGATGAAACCGGGAAGCAAGAAACGGCCTTCCGCTTCGATGACACGTTCGTTGTCTTCTGCATCCAGCAATTCATTGATTTCATGAATCTTTCCATCTTTGATTCGGATATCACCATAAAAATTATCTGATGTTATGGGAAAGATATGTGCATTACGTATTAAAACATCCAACATTGTTCAACCCCTGTATTAGTTTGTGTGCTCGAGATTCTGAAGTGCATCTTTTAGTTCAGCATACCGAAATTTGTAGCCGTTTTCGAGAGCTTTTTTTGGAATGACACGGGCACCTTCGAGAACAATGACACTTTTTTCTCCGAGAGCGAGCTCGAGTGCGAAGCGTGGAGCCGGCAACCAGTGCGGACGGCGCAACACTTTTCCGATCGTTTGACCAAACCGGCGCATCGTTTCCGGATGAGGGGCTGTAATGTTGAGCGGACCGTTGACAGACGGTGTCGTCAATGCGAATAGGAACAGTTCGACAAGATCATCGATATGGACCCAGGAGACCCATTGTTTCCCGTCGCCCATCGTTCCGCCGCCGAATAATGTATAAGGAAGGCGCATTAAGGGATAAGCACCGCCTTCTGTACTGAGGACGACGCCAATCCGCGGATGAACGAGACGCACACCTCTATCAGCAATCGGTTGAGCGAGGTTTTCCCAAGCGACACAGACATGACTGAGAAAGTCAGCAGTCGGGGGGATAGTCGTTTCTTCCGTAAACGTTTGATGGCGGTCCTGACCGTAAATTCCGACGGCAGAAGCCGATAAGACGACATCCGGTTTTGAATCGAGGGCTTGAATAATCCGGACGAGTTCTTTCGTCGAATCAATCCGGCTTTCAAGAATCACTCGTTTCCGTTCTTCCGTCCAACGCCCTTCATTGATGGAAGCACCTGCCAAATGGATGAACGCATCCACATCATTTAATTTATGTTCCGGAGCCGCGGTATCCGTCAACCATTCGACGTAGGAGACAGCACCTTCTGTTGCCTTCGGTGAACGGGTTAAAATGACAATCTGATGGCCTTCATTAAGTAATCGTTTCGTTAGTGCTTGTCCAATCATTCCGGTTCCGCCTGTAATCGCGATTTTCATACATAAGTCATCCTCTCTATATTAATACTTGTACATATGTTCCCGTTTGTCCATTTCACTCAAACCTCATTCAACATGTTATCGTTGCAAGAGAAGATGAAAAAGGAGGAACCGACTTGAAAATCACACGGATTTCAACCCAAAAAAAAAATACGGAACGCTTTAATATCTACATTGAGCGTGAAGGTAAGGAAGAATATGCGTTTGCCGTCGATGCCGATATCCTAATCAAATACAATCTGCAACGGGATAAAGAGCTGGATGATGATTTCGTCAAGGAAGTGCTGACGGCGGAAGAACAACAAAAAGCGTACCGCTTATCACTCAATCATCTGTCATACCGGATGCGGGCGACGAGCGAAGTGGAATCGTATTTGATCGAAAAAGAGACGCCGGAACATGCCGTCAAGCATGCCATCAAACGATTGACCGACCAAAAGTATTTGAATGATCAACAGTTCGCATTGGCCTACACAGCAACAAAAAAGGCGACGACACCGCAAGGACCTGGTAAAATCCGCCGGGACTTAGAAGCGCTGAAGATTTCGAAAAAGTACATCGACGAAGCCCTTGAAGAATTCACAGAAGAAGAAGAGCTTGAAAAAGTGTTGAAGTTTCTCCGGCAAAAACAAAAAGAACTGGCCCGCCGATCGGTTCGGGAACTAAAGCAGAAACTGCAACAAACACTGATGCAACGCGGATTTTCATCGGAGGTCTCGAAGCTCGGGATTCAACAAGTGTTCGAAGAGGTCGAAGCGGACACAGAAGAATCTGCCGCTTTGTACCAGGCACGAAAATATTATCCGAAGTATCGGAATCTCGAACCGTTCGCTCGGGTTCAAAAAACACAACAAGCATTGGTTCGAAAAGGATTTCCGTATGCACTCGTTTCGGAAGTGATCGAACAGGTCAAGCAGGAGGAAGCGGACGGGATATAAGTTTTCGCTTCATTTTAAAAGATTAGACACAAAATTGACAATTGTTCGATAATTATGCTATCCTACGCACAGATTAAGAAAAGGAGGAACCGTCACATGAAACAGCCAATTGTAAACGCACTTATTAAACAGCTGAATATGGCGGAGACTCTCGAACTCGTATAAACACTACATTCAGTGTGCGATTGACAGGGAATCCGTTCCCCGAGCACGCAGACCATATCGGCGATTCAAATCGTCTTTAGAAAGGCAGATTGATTCTCGGACTGCTCCGGAAATCCGTCTGCCTTTTTTGCGTGCTTGGAAACGTGTAACACCATTATGAACGACAAAGGGGGGGAACCATCGTGCGATTATTTCGCCAACTCAGTTGGTTTCTGAAGGAACATAAAAAATCGTATTTGATTGCCGTGTTACTGCTGATTGTGACCGGCTTCATCGACTTGACACCACCATGGTTGATCGGAAAAGTGATTGACGGACTGCGTTCCGGTTCCATGGACCGAACGACTTTGATTCAGTATGTGGTAGGTCTGACCGTTATTTCCATTACGTCCTTTATTCTGACGTACTTGTGGCTTGCGAAATTATTCGGAACGGCCTTTTTACTCGAACGGACGTTGCGCAGCCAATTCTTTACGCATTTATTAAAGTTGACGCCAACTTTTTACCAACGCAATCGGACCGGGGATTTGATGGCGCTTGCGACCAATGACTTGAAGGCAGTGGAACGGACAGCCGGTTTTGGTGTCTTAACACTCGTCGACTCGTTAAACATGACGGCCATTACACTCGTTGTCATGGGAGTGGCAATCGATTGGAAACTGACACTTGCGGCATTGTTGCCGATGCCGATTCTTGCTTACGCAATGAATAAACTCGGCAGTCAGATTCATGGACGGTTCATGACGGCACAGGATGCGTTTGGCACGATGAATGACCAAGTCGTGGAATCGATTTCCGGACTGCGGGTCATTCGCTCATTCGTTCAGGAAGACATCGATGTCAAAAAATTTGATGCTGTGACGAGCGATGTGTTTGATAAAAACATGCATGTCGCCAAAATTGATGTCTTATTCGAGCCGATTATCAAATTACTCGTCGGAATCAGTTATTTGATCGGCTTATCGTTTGGGACCTATCTCGTCTTCACGAACGACATCACGCTCGGACAACTCGTCGCCTTCAACATTTATCTCGGGATGTTGATTTGGCCGATGTATGCCTTCGGGGAATTGATCAACGTCATCCAGCGCGGAACAGCGAGTCTTGATCGTCTACAAGCGACGATGCGGGTCAAACCGTTGATTACGTCGACACCGGTCGCAGATGTTGCTATTCCAGAAACGATTGTCCTATCTGATTTGACGTTTACGTATCCGGGAACGAAACAGCCCGCCTTACGCGATATTAACGTGACAATCGAACAAGGCAAGACAATCGGGATCGTCGGTCCGACCGGCGCCGGCAAAACGACGTTGTTACGACAGTTTTTACGCGAATATCCGCTTGGGCGCGAGATGCTGCAAGTCAACGGGATTCCGTATGAAGATGTCGCCCTGGAGACGGTCCGTGGATGGACCGGTTATGTCTCACAAGAACATCTCTTATTCTCGAAAACAGTGCGGGACAACATCCTTTTCGGAGCCGGAACGGCAACGGAAGACGAACTGCAAGAAGCGATTCGTCTCGCTTCGTTCACGACAGATATCACGATGCTCGATCAAGGTCTTGAGACGTTGGTCGGCGAACGTGGTGTCACGTTATCCGGTGGACAAAAACAACGGCTCTCGATTGCCCGGGCAATGTTGAAAAAACCAAAATTATTATTGCTCGACGATTCGTTATCCGCGGTCGATGCGAAAACCGAGTCGCACATCATTGAAGCGATTCGAACCAATCGCGAGCAAGCTACGACATTGATTGTCGCGCACCGTCTGTCTGCTGTTGCCCATGCGGACGAAATCCTTGTCCTGCAGGACGGTCAAGTAACAGAACGGGGCACGCACGAACAGTTGATGGACTATAAAGGATGGTATGCCGAACAGTTTGAACGGCAAAGTGAAGAAACGTAAGGTAGGAGGTGTCGAACGTGAAGGAAGAAGAATTATATGTATTAGATCCTGTTCGTCGGAAAACGACGATTCGATCACTTGTCCGTTATGCGATGTATGAAAAACAAGCGATTTTTCTAGGATTGTTTCTATTGATTTTGGCAGTCGGAGCGGAGTTGACCGGACCTTATATTGCGAAAGTCATCATCGATGAGCATATTGTCGCGATTGAAAAGGACTGGGTTGAAGTGAAAGATGGAGGACGGGTCGAGTATGACGGGCGTCAGTTTGCGAAGAAGCAGGACGTTCCGTCTTCTGCTATCATTCAATCCATTTCGATTGTCCAGTCAAAAGAGGGTTATTATTTTGTACCGAAACAAGTCGTGAGCGGTGGCGAACGCAGTGTGACCGATGGAACGTTGACCGTCACGCGTGGCGATGAGACGTTTCGTTATCCGGGCGTCGCAAAGCTGACGCAAGGACAAGTGTATGATTTTTATGCTTCTGACTTAAAAGCAGTCGGCTGGCTGTCGTTGATGTATATCATCTTGCTGTTAATCGCAGCCGGTCTAAACTGGATCCAGCAAATCCTGCTTCAGCGATCGGCACATAAAATCGTCAAACGGATGCGGCTCGATGTCTTTACACATTTACAACGGTTGCCGGTCCGCTATTTTGATCAAACACCGATCGGGAAGATTGTCAGTCGTGTGACGAACGATACAGAAACGATCCGTGATTTGTATTTGGGTGTGTTGGCGCGGGTCTTTTCAGGACTGATTACGATGGCAGGAATTTTAGTAGCAATGTTTTTCCTCGATGTCCGTTTGGGATTAGTTTCGTTGCTGATTATCCCGATCGTCTACTTTTGGATTCAGTTGTTTCAGAAGCTCGCGACGGAAAATAACTTCAAAGTCCGGTCGCTTGTCGCTGATATGAATGGTCAATTGAACGAGAATATCCAAACGATGCCGATCATTCAAGCGTACGCGCGGGAAAAAGAAGTATTGGCGGAATTTGAGCAGAAAAATGAAGAGAACTATCAAACCCGTTCCAAGTTATTACGGCTCGATGCTTTAATGTCGCATAACTTATCGTATTTCTTAAAAAACCTGACGCTTGCTTTGTTAATTTGGGTCGTTGCCGGAAAAAGTCTGACCGACGGGACGTTTTTGTCGCTCGGTATCTTATATGCCTACATCGATTATGTCTCCCGTCTCTTTGAACCGGTGACGCAAATCATGAATCAACTGTCGCCGCTGCAACAAGCACTCGTTTCGGCAGACCGGATGTTCCAACTGCTAGACGAAAAAGGAGAAGATGTCGGAAAAGGACGGTTACCGCGTTTCGCCGGTCGCGTGGAATTCAAGCAGGTCGGCTTCAGTTATGACCCGGGTCATCCTGTCCTGCAAGAAATCGAAATTGATGCCCGTCCCGGGGCGACAATCGCCCTCGTCGGACATACGGGCAGCGGGAAAAGTTCAATCATGAATCTGCTGATGCGTTTTTATGATCCGTCATCCGGTCAATTATTGATTGATGGAACAGACGTCACATCACTTCCGAAACAGGCAGTTCGTGACCACATGGGCATCGTCCTGCAGGATCCGTTTTTATTCACCGGAACGATTCGATCGAACATTACGCTCGGTAATCCAATGATTTCCGAAGAACGGATTCGGGAAGCGATTGTCGCTGTAGGAGCAGACCGATTCATTGACCGCCTTCCTAAGGGGCTGGACGAACCGGTCATCGAAAAAGGAGCGACCTTATCTGCCGGTGAACGGCAGTTGATCAGCTTTGCCCGGGCGCTGGCGTTTGATCCGGCCATTTTAGTCCTCGATGAGGCGACAGCGAGTGTCGATTCTGAGACGGAAGCCATGATTCAGGACGCGTTATTGACGTTGACGAAAGGGCGAACGACATTCATTATCGCCCATCGCTTGTCAACAATCAAAGACGCCGACGAAATCATCGTTCTCGACCGGGGACGGATTGCCGAACGCGGTACGCATGATGAGTTACTCAAAAAACAAAAAATCTATGCCAAAATGTATGCGTTGCAAAGTAAACGCAATCTCGAGCTGAAATCAAGCTAACTCCATCATTTTTCTTCCTCTTTTCGTATATACTAATGACGAAGAGGGGGAGTTTTTTTATGGAGACACGTATGAGTCAGTTATCAAAATATGAGTTAGAGATGCTCGTGACGAAATTGAATGAGCAGAAACGTAAAGCGGAGCAACACGGCAACATGAGTGAAGTCGAGGTCATTATCCGCAAGATTGCAATCGCCCAAAGTTACTTAGTTGACGCTAGCCGGTTTGAGACGGGTCGTTTTTACCGGATTGCCGGGGAAGAGGCACGATTCGAACTTCATTTCGTCAACGGTGTGATGGGCTGGGGTCATTTTGAGGGCACTGTCAACGAAGTGGCGATTCCGCTCGCTTTAATTCAGGAAGAGGAGATATGACAATGGATCAAAATCGTTCAGAAGCATTAAAAGGATTAGCGGAAGAATTGCAGGGAGTCAACGAAACGCTGACGCCGCTTGAGGCCTTGACGTGGGTCGAAGTCTTATGGGAAGATTTCGAAGCAACACTGGCAAGAGCGGGAGAAAAATACCAAGGGGAAGCAGTTGCTGTTCGTTTTGTTCAGCAACAAATCAAGCAACATGGACCGATGCTTCACCGTTTCAATACAACAAATGAGAAGTTCAAGCATTTGATGATTGGGCGCGACGACCAGTCAGTCAATTAAAAAAGGACTCGCGGTTCGGAAGGGTGTCTTCCGAGCATGGCGAGTCCTTTCTTTATAAAACCGGTACGACCAATTTTTTTTGTAATGTCCGTTCACTGAAGACCCATCCTGTATAGGAGCTGACGATTTGACGCGATGTCGCATCAATCCGGACGACAGCAACGAACGGATAAACTTCTTTCGTGAAGTAACGTAAATTCGTGAAACGGTATTCAACGATTCCGTCTTTTCGGGAAACGGTGTACGTATGAATTTTCGAGAACTCAAGAAAAGCTTGTAGATCAGCGTTCTCTTTAACGATGTCATACAGTTCATCACCATGCGGTTCATTTTTGATCCGGAAATTGCCGCATTCCACGACGGTACCGGAATTGATTTTAACAACCGCATATTCATTCCGGAGACGTGCTGCGACATGCCATTCATCCCATTTCATGCCGGGTGAGATGAACAGTTTGTGAGCACCGCCATAATAACGGGCTGCCGTTGCCAGGGCATCGTTTCGCAATTTGAACTGCACCGCGTAATAAATGATGACGATCGCAATCAAAATCGGGAAGATTACAATTGTTGCACGGGTCAATAACCAAATGCCGAACGCGCCGTAATACATCGTAAACAGATAGGGATCAAACGTATTGATGACACCCCAACCAATCCAGGTTTTCTTAAAGGGGTGGAGCGCCTGCGTGCCGTAAGCATTAAACAGATCGACGAAGACATGAAGGGCGACAGCAATCTGTGCCATCAGCCATAATGAAGTAGGCGGAACGCCAAACAGGGCGCCGATGACGATCGACAGCAGTAATGGCCAGGCAATTAAAGCAATTAAGCCGTGGGATTTACCACGGTGTTGTCTCAGGTAGGCACTGTTACCTTTAAATTTAAATACAGTATCAAAGTCTGGAGCATGGGAACCGACCAACGCCGTCGTCGTAACAGCCGCAAACAGCGTAGCGCTTGCAGCGACATCCGGTTCAAGTGTGGAAATGGCGGCGAGGCAAAGTCCCATTCCGATATGCGTTCCAGTATCCAATGCGAATTCGCTCCTTATCAAAGTATTCGGGATCATAAAAAACGTAAATTGATTTTAAGGTTAATTGAACTTACTATAACGTATCAAATAGAAAAGAGGTAATATTTTGACTCTTGTTACAGAATATTTCACAAACTTTAATAAACGGCATTTTACAACGGAATTGGTCGAGTGGTTTTTACGTGAACAACGACAGTTGCCGTGGCGTGAAACGAAAAATCCCTATCATATTTGGATCAGTGAGATCATGTTGCAACAAACGCGGGTCGATACGGTAATTCCTTATTACCACCGCTTCACGGAACGTTTTCCGACCCCTCAGGATTTAGCAGCAGCCGAACAAAGTGAAGTCTTAAAATATTGGGAAGGCTTAGGGTACTATTCCCGGGTTAAGAACCTTCAAATCGCAGTTCAGGAAGTTGTTGAAAAATATGATGGAATCGTACCGGACGAAAAAGAACGGTTTGAAAGTTTAAGGGGGGTCGGTCCCTATACGACCGGTGCTGTTCTTTCGATTGCTTACGGTCATCCGGAACCGGCTGTTGACGGGAATGTCATGCGTGTACTGTCGCGGGTCCTCGGAATTTATGACGACATTGCGGCACCAAAAACACGAAAAGTCTTTGAAGCGGCTGTTCACGAACTGATTGATCATGCGGATCCGTCAAGTTTTAATCAAGGATTGATGGAACTCGGCGCGATGGTCTGTACACCCAAATCACCGATGTGCGGACTGTGCCCGGTCAATGATATCTGCTTTGCTTACGACCGGTCCGTTCAAGCAGAACTTCCCGTCAAAACTAAAAAAGGTAAAACTCAGACGATTCAGTATGACGCCCTTGTCTATGAAGAAAATGGACAAGTCGCAGTCATGCAACGCCCGGATACAGGACTCTTAGCCGGTATGTGGCAATATCCTTTGGTCGAATCGACGGAAGAACAGCTGGGAATCCGTGTCGGCAGTATCAAACATATCTTTTCACACCGGATTTGGGACATTACGGTGTATCGTGTTGCGACACAACCGGAAGGAACTGTTCTGATGGATGAACAGACATATGAAAAACAGCCGATTTCCGTTGCCCAGATGAAAATTGATCGTTTATTAAAGGAGGAACTTTAATGGATCATTTTTATACAGAAACGAAAGTGCCAGCGACGAAGGAACAAGCTTGGTCCTTTTTAAGTGATGCAAAAGCCTTGACCGGAATGACGACGTTCCCGAAAGTACAGACGACGGGAGATACACGGACATATGCCGGCAATACGATTCAGCTGAAGGTCGGTCTTCCGCCGATTTTTGTGAAGTGGGATTCAATCATTCCGATGGTCGGGAGCGATTTGTTTGTGGATGTCGGGATCAAAGTTCCGTTTCCCTTTACGGCCTGGTGTCATGTTCACCGTGTGGAAGAACGGTCGGACGGCATCTACATGATTGATGACTTGGTTTATAAGTCGTATTTACCAAAATGGGTGGTGGATGGATTTATTCTGAAACCGATGTTTCAGCAACGGAAACAGGCGATTTTACATCATTTTTCAAGTTAAATACCAGTCATTTTCCTGAAAAAGTAGCCTTTCGTTTTTCATGTGTTCTGAAAATGGGTATAATAAGCACGAGAGTATAGAAAAAACTGAATAAAAAGCTTCAGAAAGGAGTAGCACATGAGTCGATTCCCAAAAGAAAGTAGCAAGATTGAGATTCAAAGTTTCAAACATAACGGCAGCTTACACAGAGTTTGGGAAGAAACGCTCGTGCTTAAATCGACGGAAGAAGAATTGATTGGATTCAATGACCGGATCATGGTCAGTGAATCGGATGGTCGTCAGTGGCGGACACGAGAACCCGCGATTTGTTATTTTTCGACAGAACTCTGGTTTAATGTAATCTGTATGATCCGTGAAGACGGTATCTACTATTACTGTAACTTAGGGTCACCTTCGACGTTTGATGAAAAGGATCGAGCAGTCAAGTACATTGATTATGATTTAGATATCAAAGTCTATCCGGACATGTCTTACATGATTTTGGATGAGGACGAGTACGAGAAACATCGCCGGGAGATGAACTATCCGAAAGCGATTGATCGTATTCTGAAGGACAACGTTCAGATTTTGATTCAATGGATCCGCAGTCGCAAGGGTCCATTCAATCCAGCTTTCGTGGAAACGTGGTATCGTGAATACGAAACAAGATATCGGAGATGATGGTTCGCCATCGTCTTTTTTTAGTGGAAAGAAGGGAAACACATGGGTAAAACGAAACAAAAGCAGTTAAAAAAGAAGGGCTCCATCCGGCGGTACATGGAATTCGTCAAACCGTATAAAAAACAAATTCTCTTAACGGTGTTCGTCGGAATCATCAAGTTTTCGATTCCGTTAGGATTGCCGCTTCTTTACAAATACATTATCGACAATTTACTCGATAATCAGACAGTTCCGCTGGCGGAGCGCAGCAAGGAGTTGGCGTATCTGATCGGAGCCGGATTCTTCGTCTTTCTCGTCGTCAAACCACCGCTTGAGTATATCCGGCAATACCTTGCCCAGTGGTCCGCTTCGAAAATTTTATTTGATGTCCGGAATCGACTGTTTGATCATGTTCAGAAATTATCACTTCGGTTTTATTCGAATTCTAAAACAGGTGAGGTCATCTCACGGATCATTAATGATGTCGAACAAACAAAAGACTTTGTCGTGACCGGTTTAATGAACTTGTGGCTCGATATGATTACGATTTTGATTGCGATTGCCATCATGTGGACGATTGATCCAAAGCTGACACTCGTCGCCATCATTCCGTTGCCGTTTTATGCGCTTGCCGTGAAATTTTTCTATGGTCGGCTTCGCAGTCTGACACGTGACCGGTCCGCGGCACTGGCTGAACTGCAAGGTCACTTGACGGAACGGGTCAACGGAATGGCAGTCATCCGCAGCTTTGCGCTTGAGCCCCATGAAAATCAGGCGTTTAAGAAACAAAACGATGGTTTCTTGACGGCAGCATTACGCCAAACGAACTGGAATGCCCGGACGTACGTCGTCGTTTCGACGATTACCGATTTTGCACCGATTTTGATTTTCGGAGCAGCGGCCTTCCTTGTCTTGAACGGTCAAGAATCACTTGGGACGATGGTGGCCTTCATCGCTTACATCGATCGTCTGTACGCACCGCTCGGTCGTCTCGTGAACTCTTCGACGACACTGACTCAGTCGATTGCCTCGATGGACCGGATGTTTGAATTCCTGGATGAGCCGTATGACATTACGGAAAAAGCCAATGCGAAAAATCCGGTTACTGTCAAAGGGAACGTCCAGTTTGAAAATATCAGCTTCTCCTACGAAGAAGGCGGTGAACGGGCGATTGACCGGTTGACGCTTGATGTTCAGGCCGGAGAACGGATTGCCTTCGTTGGGATGTCGGGCGGCGGGAAATCAACGCTGGTCAGTCTGATTCCTCGTTTTTACGACGTGTCATCAGGGCGAATCACGCTTGACGGCGTC